>NZ_JBLKDI010000019.1:0-113402 GCF_047530715.1 Enterobacter sp. 04-C-12-SI-ECC | reverse complement strand
TTAGGCCTGCCGCCAGCGTTCAATCTGAGCCATGATCAAACTCTTCAATTTAAGTTTGATGCTCGTGAATTAAACTTCGTAATGAATTACGTATGTTCACTCAGAGACTTGGTATTCATTTATTGTCCGAAGACATTAAGAATCCATGTCACTTTGAGTGCCCACACAGATTGTCTGATAAATTGTTAAAGAGCAGTGCAACGCGGCTTTCAGCTCACCGTTGCGAGGTCACGTATATTACGTTTTCCTCATTCAGAGTCAAGCGATTATTTTCACTTTTCTCTGTTGGCGTTCATCTCTGAACCCCGCTAACCCGGCGGCCTGTAAGCCGTTGTTCCGTGTCAGTGGAGGCGCATTATAGGGAGTTCTCAGACGTTGACAACCCCTCTTTTAAAAAAAACTTTCAACCGTCTCTTTTTTGCTCAAAACCGTGCTACAGCGCCAGTTTTTCGAGCGTTTCAAAGCCATAACGGCGTAAAACGGGTAAAAGTTGCTCAGTCTCTTTCGTGATAGCCATGCAAAATGCGATATTTGCATCGGTAGATTTCGCATCCGGCGCTTCATGCTCCAGCAGCCAGGCCGTACGACGGGCGATCGCCGCACCAGAATCCACCAGCCGCGTCCCCTCCGGAAGCACTTCTAATAGCTCTTCCTGCAAGAGAGGGAAGTGGGTGCAGCCCAGCACAACCGTATCCGGTGGTTCGGGCATCCGCAGCCACGGACGAAGAATACGACGCAGCTCTTCGAGCGATACCGTCTCGCCGTGCAGTTTCGCTTCCGCCATCTCCACCAGCTCTGCGGAGCCAAGCATTGCAATCTGGCATTCGTTAGCAAAACGGTCGATCAGCTCGCGGGTATAAGGACGCTTCACCGTGCCACGCGTGGCCAGCAAGCCCACGATACCGTTCGCCGTCAGGCGCGCGGCAGGCTTTATGGCAGGAACAACGCCCACAACCGGGAACTGGAATTTCTCACGCAGGGCGGGAAGAGAAACGGTGCTCGCCGTATTACAGGCAATGACCGCCAGCGCAAGGGGATAGCGCTTTTGTACCGCGGTGACGATTTCAACCACGCGCTCAACGATAAAGTCTTCACTCTTCTCCCCATACGGAAAAGCGACGTTATCGAAGGCGTAGATGTAATGGAGATCCGGCAGGAGATGCCGAATCTCATCGTAGACCGAAAGCCCACCGACGCCGGAATCAAACACCAGCACGGTAGGGCGCGGATTAGAAGGTGTAGCTGCCAGACAAGGTGTATTCCCGTCCTGCAGTTTGGTAGCCATAAACTGTCTCGTAATCTTTATCGAACAGGTTGGCTATTTTACCACGAACTGTGAGGTGTGAGGTGACCGGATATGAAACTGCGACATCCCACAGGCTCACACCGCCCATTTTCACTTTTTCTGACGGATAAGAACCAAAATCAGTGTCGTAACGCGTGCCGAGATAGTGATACGTCAGGCTCCAGTCGAACTCATAGATCTGCGTATCGAGCTGATATTTCACCTGCTGCTTAGCACGACGGTCCAGAAGTTCGTTGGTCGCCGCATTGCGGGCATCCACATAGTCGTAACCAACGGTATGCGTCAACGGACCTGTATCAAACGACGCCGTCGCTTCCACACCCTTAATGCGTGCTTTGCCGACGTTGTAATATTCCTGAAGGTTATTATTGAAGTCGATGAGATTATCAACGTCATTACGATAGCCGGACACGCGCCAGCTCACGCCTGCCGTCAGGCCTTCAAACGCCCCTTCCCATTGCTTGCTCTCTTCTGGATCAAGATGGTCATTGCCATAGAAGCCATAGAGTTGACCCAGATTCGGGGCCTTATAGGCCGTACCATAAGAAGCAATGAAGCGGTAACCGTCCACGAACTCCCACGCTGCACTGCTTTGCCAGGTGCCATGGCGACCAAACTGAGAGTTGTCATCGCTGCGAACCGCCCCTTCCAGAGTGAAATCGCCCAGCTGCTGCAGCCCGGTCAGGTAGACGCCGGTGTTACGCAGCTTGTAGCCGTTGGTCACGTAGTTTGTACCCGGCTCGGTGCTCTGCTTCTGCCAGTCAACGCCCGCACCAATGTTCCCGTGCCCCACATCAACGGAGTTGAGCCACTGGACGTTGTACTGTTTGATTTCATCCAGCGTGGCCGTCGAATCGTAACGGCCCAAATTAGGGTCGTAGTTATAGTCTTTGCTGTGGCTATAGCTGGTGAGCAGCTGTGAATGGAATATATCCTCGTTAAAGCGTAGTCCTGCGTCCCAGGTTTGGCTATAGAGCTGGCGGGTATCGACCAGAACGTCAGGGGTAAATGAGCTGTAGTAACCGTCATAGGCCGTACGGTTGCTGTAGCCAAAGCCGCGAACAAATCCGCTCCACTGGTCTGAGAATGCATGATCCAGTGCGCCGTAGAGCGTTTTATTCATAAATCCGTCGCGATCGGTCTGGGCAAGGCCACCATTGTTGCCGTCCGCAACCACATCGAAACCTTTGGTATAGGTGTAATCCCCCGCCAGCGTGACGCGCGTGCTGTCGCCCAGCGTTTGCTGGGTACTGCCGCCATAATTCTGGTAACCGTGCGACCCTACGCCGGCATTCAGCGTCGTACCGTCCTTCGCGCGAGTGGTAATAATGTTGACTACACCGCCAATCGCATCCGAGCCGTATACCGCCGAACGCGGTCCACGCACATATTCGATACGCTGCACCAGGGAGATCGGGAACTGGCTGAGATCGGACGACCCCGTGACGCCCGCCTGGTTAAGGCGGATGCCGTCAACGAGAATCAGGACGTGGCTGGAGTTGGTGCCACGGATAAAGAGAGAAGAGAGTTGCCCCATCCCGCCATTTTGCGCCGTGTCCACGCCGGGCAAGCGACGCATAACGTCCAGCACCGAGGTTGACTGCCAGCGGTCAATATCGGCACGCGTAACCACCGACGTTGCTGCCAGAATAGTTTTTTCAGGTTGTTCAAAACGATTTGCCGTCACCACCAACGAGTCAGCGCTATCCTGCGCCCAGCCCGAAAATGCCGTGACGGACAGCGCCGTCAACAGCGATACTTTTTTAATCATTGTTAAAGCATCCACAATATAAGAAGGATGCCGCAGGCCTCATCTATAGCACGCGATGATGAAACCAAATGCGACGTGATCCCGGCAGGTCTTCGGGCTAGGTGGCGTTATACGGATGAAGACTTCCCATTTTCACAGTGTCTACAGCTCTCATCCCGCCAGTCTTTACCGCTGCGCGTCAGCTCCAGATTTTCACTGGATTCCCTTTTCACTCTCAGGAGACCGGAAACAGAATGCTACAATTAGACACGTATAGATGTCCAGACAGCTATTGGCCATTAAATCTGGACATCCCCTGAACAATCCCTACAATCCCCGCGTAATTCTTTATCACTCAGGACGCATCATGACCCCAGAACACCTCCCGACAGAACAGTACGACGCGCAGCTGGCCGAGAAAGTTGTCCGCCTGCAAAGTATGATGACGCCTTTCAACGCGCCCGTTCCCGAGGTGTTCCGCTCCCCTGTCAGCCACTACCGCATGCGCGCCGAGTTCCGCATCTGGCATGACGGCGACGACCTGTACCACATCATTTTCGATCAGCAGACCAAATCACGCATTCGCGTGGACAGCTTCCCGGCAGCGAGCGAGCTTATCAACCAGCTGATGACGCTGATCATTGAAGGCGTGCGCAACAATCCGGTGCTGCGCAACAAGCTGTTCCAGATTGACTATCTGACCACGCAAAGCAATCAGGCGATTGTCTCTCTGCTGTACCACAAAGCGCTGACCGACGAATGGCGCGAGCAGGCCGAAGCCCTGCGCGATGCGCTGCGTGCGCAGAACATCAACGTGCACCTGATTGGCCGCGCGACCAAAACCAAAATCATGCTGGATCAGGATTACGTCGACGAGCGTCTGCCGGTGGCGGGTAAAGAGATGGTTTACCGTCAGGTGGAGAACAGCTTCACCCAGCCGAATGCCGCGATGAACGTGCAGATGCTGGAGTGGGCGCTGAAGGCGACGGAAGGATCTAAGGGCGATCTGCTTGAGCTGTACTGCGGTAACGGCAACTTCTCGCTGGCGCTGGCGCGTAACTTCGAACGCGTGCTGGCAACGGAAATCGCCAAGCCGTCGGTAGCGGCCGCGCAGTACAACATCGCCGCTAACCATATCGATAACGTGCAGATCATTCGCATGGCGGCAGAAGAGTTCACCCAGGCCATGAACGGTGTACGCCAGTTTAACCGCCTGGAAGGGATCGATTTGAAGAGCTATCAGTGTGAGACGATTTTTGTCGACCCGCCGCGCAGCGGCCTGGACAGCGAAACCGAAAAGATGGTGCAGGCGTACCCGCGTATTTTGTACATCTCCTGTAACCCGGAGACGCTGTGCAAGAATCTGGAAACATTAAGCCAGACGCACAAGGTTGAACGTCTGGCGCTGTTCGATCAGTTCCCGTATACACACCATATGGAGTGCGGTGTACTGCTCACGGCGAAGTAACTAGCCGGCGTTTTCGGCAGGTGGCGCTTCGCTTACCTGCCCTACTCAGACCTCATTACTCTGGCAGTTGGCTCTTGCGGCTACGCATGCGCGAGCCAATCCAGAACACCAGCGCCACGGACAGTACCGCAGGGAAGAAGTTAGAGCCGATATCAGGATACTCCGCGCGCACCACGGTGCTATACAGCAATACGCCCAGAATAAAACAGGCAGCGGCCAGCCCCGGTAACCCAACCGGCATCGTACGGTTCAGGTAACGCTGATGCAGGCAGTAGACCGTCAGCACCAGCGCAATAAGCGGGAAAATCGAAAATGGCACGATGGAGCTAAAAATAGCGGCAAACGTGCCATTAATGGATAAGCCAGCGATCAATGCCAGCAACAGCGTCCCTTTATCCTGACCTGACTGTTTCATTACTCACCTTCACTCTTCGGTTTGATGTGCCAGTTTCTCTTGTTCACGGCGATACCAGTAGTACGCGCCTTTGGAGATCATCCTGAGCTGCAATACCAGTCGCTCTTCAAGCTGCTTGCGTTGTTCAATGCTGACGTCCAGCGCTTCGGCACCCGCGCTGAACACAATCGTCACCATCGCCTCGGCCTGTGCTTCAGTAAAGGCACGCGGCATATGGTTTTCGAGTTCAAGATAGTCGGCAAGTTCCGCGATGAAGTGCTGAATTTCCCGCGCGACGGCGGCACGAAACGCTGCCGATGTGCCCGAACGCTCGCGCAGAAGCAGACGAAACGCGTTGGGGTTATTGCCGATAAATTCCATAAACGTCGACACGGAGGTGCGGATCACGCTGCCGCCTTTGGCGATACGCTGACGCGCCTGGCGCATCAGCTGGCGCAGCATCAAACCGCTCTCGTCGACCATGGTCAGGCCCAGTTCATCCACATCACGAAAGTGACGATAGAAGGACGTTGGCGCAATCCCGGCCTCGCGTGCGACTTCGCGCAGGCTCAAACTGGCAAAACTCCGCTCAGCACTCAGTTGACTGAATGCGGCTTCCACCAGCGAACGCCGGGTTTTCTCTTTTTGTTGTGCTCTTACGCCCATCACGATAGTTGAATCCTTCCAAAGGCCTGATGGCACTATACCAGAGAATAAAATTAATCTGTTTGCTCAGCTTTGTGAATGATTGTTTACGTGCGGTTTGTGCTCCACTGCCGGAAAAAAGCACAACGATAATTGGGTTACCCTGGCAATGATGTTATGATTCTGTTGCTTTTATGTATAAGAACAGGTAAGCCTTGCCATGCCACATTCCTACGATTACGACGCAATAGTTATTGGTTCCGGCCCCGGCGGCGAAGGTGCTGCTATGGGTCTGGTGAAACAGGGAGCCAGAGTAGCGGTCATCGAGCGCTACCATAATGTCGGCGGCGGTTGCACCCACTGGGGCACCATCCCATCGAAAGCCCTCCGCCACGCCGTTAGCCGCATTATCGAATTTAACCAGAACCCTCTTTACAGCGACCACTCCCGACTTCTTCGTTCCTCCTTTGCCGACATCCTGAATCACGCGGATACCGTCATTAACCAGCAGACGCGCATGCGTCAGGGCTTTTATGAGCGTAACCATTGTGAAATCCTGCAGGGCAACGCGCATTTTGTGGATGAACACACCCTGGCACTCGAATGCCACGACGGTTCGATTGAGACGATCACCGCTGAAAAATTTGTGATTGCCTGCGGTTCACGCCCTTACCATCCGGCCGACGTCGACTTCTCACACCCACGCGTCTACGACAGCGACTCCATTCTGAGCCTGCACCATGAACCCCGCCACGTCATTATCTATGGCGCAGGGGTCATCGGCTGCGAATACGCGTCGATCTTCCGCGGAATGGATGTCAAAGTTGACCTGATTAACACCCGCGATCGCCTGCTGGCGTTCCTCGATCAGGAAATGTCAGACTCCCTCTCCTACCACTTCTGGAACAGCGGCGTGGTGATTCGTCACAACGAAGAGTACGAGAAAATAGAAGGCTGCGATGACGGTGTGATCATGCACCTGAAGTCCGGTAAGAAGCTGAAGGCGGACTGCCTGCTGTACGCCAACGGCCGTACCGGCAATACCGATTCACTGCGGCTGGAAAATATCGGGCTTGAAACAGACAGCCGCGGTCAGCTGAAGGTCAACAGCATGTATCAGACCGCGCTGCCGCACGTATACGCGGTGGGCGACGTAATTGGCTACCCGAGCCTGGCCTCCGCCGCTTACGATCAGGGCCGCATTGCCGCTCAGGCGCTGGTGAAAGGCGAAGCGACGGCGCATCTGATCGAAGATATCCCGACGGGGATCTACACCATTCCGGAAATCAGTTCCGTGGGAAAAACCGAGCAGCAGCTGACGTCAATGAAGGTGCCTTACGAGGTAGGTCGTGCGCAGTTTAAACATCTGGCGCGGGCGCAGATCGTGGGGATGAGCGTAGGTACGCTGAAAATTCTGTTCCATCGCGAGACGAAAGAGATCCTCGGGATTCACTGCTTTGGTGAACGCGCGGCGGAAATCATTCATATCGGCCAGGCAATCATGGAGCAGAAAGGTGGTGGTAACACCATTGAGTACTTCGTTAACACCACCTTTAACTACCCGACCATGGCAGAAGCCTATCGGGTAGCCGCGCTGAACGGCTTAAACCGCCTGTTTTAACGCGCTGTCAAAATGGCCATCCATCGCACCGCGGATGGCCTCTGCCAGCTGCTCATAGCGGCTGCGCAGCGGTGACCCTGGGCGATACACCAGGCCAATGGTGCGACGCGGCTCCGGCTTAATGCACGGCAGGTACACCACGCCATCACGCTTACGCTCGCGTGGCACGGCCAGCGCAGGCAGCAGCGTAATACCGCTTCCCGCCGCCACCATATTACGCAGCGTTTCCAGACTGGTTGCGCGGAAGTGGGTATCTTCGTCAGCGCCCGCTTCGAAGCAGAAGCCCATCGCCTGATCGCGCAGGCAGTGACCGTCTTCCAGCATCAGCAGCTTTTCACCCGCCAGATCGGCCATCGGCACGCGATCGCGGTTCGCCCACGGGTGATCTTCATAGATCGCCAGCATCATCGGCTCATCGAACAGCGGTACTTCAATAAACGCTTCGCTCTCTTTTACCAACGCCAGAATGGCGCAGTCGAGCTTGCCGCTGTCCAGCTGCGCCAGCAGCTGATGGGTTTGCGCTTCGTGCAGGTACATTTCGAGTTTCGGGAACGTCTGGTGCAGCATTGGAATGATGTGCGGTAACAGGTACGGGCCAACGGTTGGGATCAGGCCAATATGCAGCGGGCCGGACATGGCCTCTCCCTGCTGGCTTGCCATTTCCTTGAGCACTTTGACCTCGCGCAGCACGGTGCGCGCCTGATCCACCAGCAGAAGACCGGCCTGGGTGAACAGCACCTTACGGCTGGTGCGCTCCAGCAGCATCACGCCCAGCTCGTCTTCCAGCTTGCGGATCTGCCCGCTCAGCGTCGGCTGGCTGACGTGGCAGGAATCTGCCGCGCGGCGAAAGTGACGATGCTCGGCTAACGCTACCAGGTATTCAAGATCACGAATATTCATTATTCATCCTCCGTCGCCACGATAGTTCATGGCGATAGATAGCATAGCAATGAACGATTATCCCTATCAAGCATTCTGTTGAATAATACACCACATAGACGAGGCGGCCGTGTTTGACCCTTGACGTCCCCGCACCGTCAGCGAGTTTCTCTCAAAACTCGAACAACTAAAGCCAACGTGAACTTTTGCGGACCCCGTGGTCCGCTTTTTTTTTGCGTAAAAAAGCCTGGCGCTAAGCCAGGCTCCGTTTTTCTCCCTCTCCCTGTGGGAGAGGGCCGGGGTGAGGGCACCAGCCCGCACGGTTCAAATCAGGCGGTTTTTCGCATCCGCAATCGCCTGCGCCACCTGCTTCGGCGACACGCCGCCTTTCGCCGCACGTTTATCCAGGCAGGACTGCAGCGCCAGAATCGGGTACACATCCTCCCCGATCGCCGCGCTGAATTTTTGCAGGTCGGCAAGCGCCAGATCTTCCAGCGGTTTACCCTGACGAATCGCTTCCACCACCGCTTCGCCCACAATATGGTGCGCCTCGCGGAACGGTACGCCCTTCGCGACAAGGTAGTCCGCCAGTTCAGTAGAGTTGGCATAGCCCTGCTGCGCCGCTTCCTGGCAGCGCGGACGTTTCACCTGAATGCCGTCCAGCACCAGCGCGCCCATGTGCAGGCAGTCAAGCCAGGTGTCGAGCGCGTCGAACAGCCCTTCCTTGTCTTCCTGCATATCTTTGTTATACGCCAGCGGCAGCCCTTTCAGGGTCATCATCATACCGGTCAGCGCGCCCTGCACGCGACCGCACTTGCCGCGGATCAGCTCCAGCGCGTCCGGGTTTTTCTTCTGCGGCATCAGGGATGAGCCTGAGGTCACGCGGTCGGACAGCTCAACGAAGCCCGCTTCACCGGAGTTAAAGAAGATCAGGTCTTCGGCAAAGCGCGAAAGATGCACCATCCCGATAGAGGCATTGGAGAGCAGCTCCAGCACGTGGTCACGGTCAGAGACGCTGTCCAGGCTGTTACGGGTGGCGGAGGCAAAGCCCAGCCATCCTGCCAGCTGCTCGCGGTCGATTTCATACGCCGTACCGGCCAGCGCACCGCTGCCCAGCGGGCTGACGTCCAGACGCTTCAGGGTATCCTGCAGACGGCTTTCGTCACGCGCCAGCATCTCAACATAGGCCAGACACCAGTGCGCAAAGGTCACCGGCTGCGCGCGCTGCAGATGGGTATAACCCGGCATCACCGCATCCTGATTGTTCTGCGCGGTCTCTACCAGCGCACTTTGAAGCTGACGGTTGGCCGCCAACAGTTCGCCAACGGTCTCTTTACACCACAGCTTCAGGTCGGTGGCGACCTGGTCGTTACGGCTACGGCCGGTGTGCAGCTTTTTACCCAGCTGACCGACTTTGTCGATCAGCTTGCCTTCCACCCAGCTGTGAATATCTTCGGCATCGCTCTGCAGGATTTGCTGCGGATCCAGACGCACCTCTTCCAGCAGGTTGTTCAGCGCCTCTTCCAGCTGCTGCTGTTCGTCTGCGGTCAGTACGCCAACGGTCACCAGCGCTTTGGACCAGGCCACAGAGCCGACAATATCCTGTTCGGCCAGGCGGTAGTCGAAGCGCAAAGAGTCGTTGAACTGTTTGAACCGTTGATCCGCTGCCTGTGTAAAACGCCCACCCCAAAGTGCCATAACATCGTTCCTTTATTCGTTAGTTCCGCCGGGTGCGCTTCGCTTACCCCGGCCTACGGTCATTCAATAAAAAACTTACGCCAGAATACGCGTGCCAATCGGCGTGCCGTTAAACAGCGCCGGGAGCTGCTCCGCGTGACGCCAGGAGGCGATATCCACCGGGCGGCCCAGCGTGCGCGCTGCATCCAGCGCGGCGTTCACTTTGACGATCATGCCGTCGGTAATAATGCCCTGAGCGATCAGCTGCTCGGCTTTGGCGGCGGTCATTTCCGCTATGCGCTGGCCTTTACCGTCAAGAATGCCGCTCACGTCGGAGAGCAGGATCAGGTCTGCGCCCAGCGTGGCCGCCAGCGCGGTTGCCGCCTGGTCCGCGTTAACGTTCATCAGCTCGCCCTCTTCGGTCACGCCGATAGAGCTCACCACCGGCAGGAAACCGCCTTCCAGCAGGGTGTTAATCAGCTTAGGCGAACCTGGCTGCGCCAGTCCAACATGGCCGAGCTCTTCATCGAGCTGGGTCACTTTTACGCTATCACCGTCGCCCAGGTAGAGGCCAACGGACGCAATATGGTGTTTCTTCGCCCATGCCAGCAGCGTTTTGTTCGCCGTGCCCGCCAGCGCGCCGGTAATGATGTCAATCTGGTCAGCAGGCGTGACGCGCAGGCCATTTTTCTTTTTCACCGGCAGATTCAGCCCTTTCATCAGCTCATCCACCACGCAGCCGCCGCCGTGCACAATCACCAGCGGACGCTGGTGCGATTCGCGATAGTTCACCAGCGCGGTAAACAGGCGCTCCAGCGCTTCTTCGCTGTCCAGCAGTACACCACCGAGTTTGATAATTAATGGGTTCATCATCACACCTTAAATAAGAGCCTGCGTTTCAGGGAAGCCGAAACGAATATTTGCACACTGCATTGCCTGTGCGGCAGCGCCTTTGAGTAAGTTATCTTCTGCGGCGACCACAATCAGATGCTCGCCCTGTACGGCAAAGCCGATATCGCAGAACGGCAGGCCAACCACGTTTTTGAGCGCCGGCACGCCTTTGTCGTACAGACGCACCAGCGGTTTATCCGCATACGCCTGCGTGAAGGCCTCGCTCACCTGGTCTTTCGTCACGCCCGACTTCAGGCGACAGGTGATGGTTTCGAGGATCCCGCGCGGGAAGCTGCCCAGGTGCGGGGTAAAAATCACCTCCGCGCCCAGATGGGTGGTGATTTCAGGGTGATGGCGGTGATTAAACACGCCATACGGCTGAAGGCTCACTTCGCAGAAGCTGTTGGAGATAGCGGCCTTGCGCCCCGCACCACTCACGCCGCTGGTGGCGTTGATCACCGGCCACTGGCTCAGATCCAGCAGACCGGCGTCGATTAGCGGCTTCAGGGAGAGCTGCGCCGCCGTCGGGTAGCAGCCCGGAACGGCAATCAGGTCCGCTTCTTTCAGTTTATCCGCACTCCACTCCGCCAGGCCGTACACCGCTTTTTCAAGCAGATCCGGATGCTGATGAGTGAAGCCGTAATATTTTTCGTAGAACGCGCCGTCGTTAACGCGGAACGCGCCGGAGAGGTCAAACACCACGCAGCCGGCCGCCAGGAACTGCGGCGCAAGGTCGTGGCTGACCTCGTGCGCGGTGGCTAAAAACACCACGTCGACGCCGTTAGTAAACTCGCTGATGTCAGACATCGGCTGCAGCGGCAGATCGACCATGCCCTTAAGCTGCGGATGCAAATCGGAAATTAACTTTCCTGCATCATTGCTTTGCGCTGACACGGTCAAAGCGGTTATGGTCATATGAGGGTGGCGATTTACGTAGCTTACAAGCTCTGCGCCCGCATAACCGCTAGCGCCTACAATCAGCGTATTCAACATCGGGTTCCTTTATGCTCAACGTTAATGTATTTTTATTCACATTTATTGCATGAATATTGATACTATCACGACCTAAGGTGTGTCAACAATGAAAATGAACTTACCGCCATTTATCGAGATCTACCGCGCCCTGATTGCCACACCGTCCATCAGTGCGACCGAAGAAGCGCTGGATCAGAGCAATGAGTCTTTAATCAATCTGCTGGCGGGTTGGTTTAGCGATCTTGGGTTTAACGTTGAGGTTCAGCCCGTCCCCGGTACTCGCCACAAATTTAACCTGCTCGCCAGCACCGGAACCGGCGCGGGCGGGCTGCTGCTGGCCGGCCATACCGACACCGTACCGTTTGACGACGGCCGCTGGACGCGCGATCCGTTCACCCTGACCGAGCATGACAACAAGCTCTACGGTCTGGGCACCGCCGACATGAAAGGCTTCTTTGCCTTTATCCTCGACGCGCTGCGTGACGTGGACGTGACGAAGCTGAAAAAACCGCTCTACATTCTGGCAACCGCCGATGAAGAGACCAGCATGGCGGGCGCACGTTATTTCTCTGAAAACACGTCGATTCGTCCGGACTGCGCGATCATCGGTGAACCGACCTCTCTGCAGCCGATTCGTGCGCACAAAGGCCATATTTCTACCGCGGTGCGCGTGCTGGGCCAGTCCGGTCACTCCAGCGATCCGGCGCGCGGCGTGAACGCCATTGAGCTGATGCACGACGCCATTGGCCGCATTATGACCCTGCGCGACGATTTGAAAGAGCGGTATCACTACGAGGCATTCACCGTGCCGTATCCGACGCTGAACCTCGGTAGCCTGCACGGCGGCGATGCGTCCAACCGCATCTGCGCCTGCTGCGAACTGCATATGGATATCCGTCCGCTGCCGGGCATGACGCTGAGCGATCTGGATGGCCTGCTGAATGAAGCGCTGGCCCCGGTGAGCGAGCGCTGGCCGGGACGCCTGACAGTCTCCGAACTGCATCCGCCAATCCCGGGCTACGAATGCCCGCCAGACCATCAGCTGGTTCAGGTGGTGGAAAAACTGCTCGGCGAGAAAACCGACGTGGTGAACTACTGCACCGAAGCGCCTTTTATTCAAACGCTTTGCCCGACGCTGGTCCTCGGCCCTGGCTCCATTAATCAGGCCCACCAGCCGGATGAATATCTGGAAACCCGCTTCATCAAGCCCACCCGCGAGCTGATTACCCAGGTTGTGCATCACTTCTGCTGGCATTAAAACCGCACCGAATAGTCCCCTCTCCCACGTGGAGAGGGCAACAAATCGCATGATCGCCGTCACATTTCCATAAGCATTTCTTATCTGACGCAATGCGAATTAAATTTCGTAAATTGCCCGCATTTATTCGTTTGCTGAACCGTTTTCGCAGCAATTGACGACGGGGGTTTTACGTGGCTTTATAAAGGGAGATGACAAAATAATGTCCAGAAGATTTTCGCCTGGGCATAAACAAAAATGATGGGGTGACTGGGTTTTTATGAACGAACAATATTCCGCGTTGCGTAGTAATGTCAGTATGCTCGGCAAAGTGCTTGGAGATACCATCAAAGATGCGTTGGGGGAGAACATCCTCGACCGCGTTGAAACCATCCGCAAGCTGTCTAAATCTTCCCGTTCAGGTAACGAGGCCAGTCGTCAGGAGCTGCTTACCACCTTGCAGAACCTTTCGAACGATGAGCTGCTGCCCGTTGCCCGCGCCTTCAGCCAGTTCCTGAACCTGGCCAACACCGCTGAGCAATACCACAGCATTTCGCCAAACGGCGAAGCGGCCAGCAACCCGGAAGTCATTGCCCGCACCCTTCGTAAACTGAAAGACCAGCCAGACCTCAACGAAGCCACCATCAAAAAAGCGGTGGAGTCCCTTTCGCTGGAGCTAGTGCTGACCGCACACCCAACCGAAATCACCCGTCGTACGCTGATCCACAAGATGGTGGAAGTAAACAGCTGCCTGAAGCAGTTGGATAACAAAGACATTGCCGACTACGAGCGCAACCAGTTGATGCGCCGTCTGCGCCAGCTGATTGCCCAGTCCTGGCATACCGATGAAATTCGTAAGCATCGCCCAAGCCCGGTCGACGAAGCCAAATGGGGCTTTGCGGTGGTGGAAAACAGCCTGTGGGAAGGGGTACCGAACTACCTGCGCGAGCTGAACGAACAGCTGGAAGCGAACCTGGGCTACCGCCTGCCGGTAGACTTTGTGCCGGTGCGCTTCACCTCCTGGATGGGCGGTGACCGCGACGGCAACCCGAACGTGACCGCGGAAATCACCCGTCACGTCCTGCTGCTGAGCCGCTGGAAAGCGACCGACCTGTTCCTGAAGGATATTCAGGTGCTGATCTCCGAGCTGTCGATGGTTGAAGCGACGCCGGAACTGCGCGCGCTGGCCGGTGAAGAAGGTGCCAGCGAGCCGTACCGTTTCCTGATGAAAAAGCTGCGCGGTCAGCTGATGGCCACCCAGGCGTGGCTGGAAGCGCGCCTTAAAGGCCAGCGCCTGCCGAAGCCGGAAGGTCTGCTGAGCCAGAACGAACAGCTCTGGGAGCCGCTGTACGCCTGCTATAAATCACTCCAGGCCTGTGGCATGGGCATCATCGCCAACGGCGAACTGCTCGATACCCTGCGCCGCGTGAAGTGTTTCGGCGTACCGCTGGTGCGTATCGACGTGCGTCAGGAAAGTACCCGCCATACTGAAGCCCTGGGCGAGCTGACCCGCTATCTCGGCATCGGCGACTATGAAAGCTGGTCAGAAGCCGACAAGCAGGCGTTCCTGATCCGCGAATTGAACTCCAAGCGCCCTCTGCTGCCGCGCAACTGGGAGCCAAGCAACGACACCCGCGAGGTGCTCAACACCTGTAAAGCGATCGTCGATGCGCCGAAAGGATCGGTGGCCGCCTACGTGATCTCCATGGCGAAAACCCCGTCCGACGTGCTGGGCGTTCATCTTCTGCTGAAAGAAGCGGGCATCGACTACGCCCTGCCAGTCGCCCCGCTGTTTGAGACCCTCGACGACCTGAACAACGCCAACGACGTCATGACCCAGCTGCTGAACATCGACTGGTATCGCGGCTTTATTCAGGGCAAGCAGATGGTAATGATTGGCTATTCCGACTCCGCGAAAGATGCGGGCGTGATGGCGGCGTCCTGGGCGCAGTATCAGGCTCAGGATGCGCTGATCAAAACCTGCGAGAAAGCCGGTATCGAGCTGACCCTGTTCCACGGTCGCGGAGGCTCCATTGGCCGCGGTGGCGCGCCTGCTCACGCGGCGCTGCTCTCTCAACCGCCGGGAAGCCTGAAAGGCGGCCTGCGCGTGACCGAGCAGGGCGAGATGATCCGCTTCAAGTATGGCCTGCCGGAAGTGACCATCAGCAGCCTGTCGCTCTATACCAGCGCGATCCTGGAAGCGAACCTGCTGCCACCGCCGGAGCCAAAAGAATCCTGGTGCCGCATCATGGACGAGCTGTCAGACATCTCCTGCGATCTGTACCGCGGCTACGTGCGTGAAAACAAAGACTTCGTGCCTTACTTCCGTTCAGCAACGCCTGAGCAGGAGCTGGGTAAACTGCCGCTGGGCTCGCGTCCTGCAAAGCGTCGCCCGACCGGTGGCGTTGAATCCCTGCGCGCCATTCCATGGATCTTCGCCTGGACGCAGAACCGCCTGATGCTACCCGCCTGGCTGGGTGCCGGTGCCGCGCTGCAAAAAGTGGTGGAAGACGGCAAACAGAACGAACTGGAAACCATGTGCCGCGACTGGCCCTTCTTCTCTACCCGTCTTGGCATGCTGGAGATGGTCTTCTCGAAGGCCGACCTGTGGCTGGCGGAATACTACGACCAGCGGCTGGTGAAACCAGAGCTGTGGGCGTTGGGTAAAGAACTGCGCGAGCTGCTGGAAGGCGACATCAAAGTGGTGCTGGATATCGCCAACGACTCCCACCTGATGGAAGACCTGCCGTGGATCGCCGAGTCAATCCAGTTGCGTAACATCTACACCGACCCGCTGAACGTTTTACAGGCTGAACTGCTGCACCGTTCCCGTCTGGCGGAAGAGGAAGGTAAAGAGCCGGATCCTCGCGTTGAACAGGCACTGATGGTGACGATTGCGGGCGTTGCGGCGGGTATGCGTAACACTGGGTAATGCTTTATGCCGGGCAGGCGTTTTTAGCGCCGCCCGGCACGTTTCGGTAGTCTTCTCATGTATTCCGATATCACCCAAATTTTGACTGACCTGGTGAACCGCACGTTACCGCTGGGCCAGATTCATTTCTCAGCGCTGGCTGAACAGCATCCCCGAACATCTCCCTGCCTCGTCATTACCCTTGCTACCCCCTGTGAGGCGATATTTTCATCCTTTGGACACATCACGCTTCCACCGCCTAACGCCCTGAGCATACATTTCGGTAAGCAGCAGCTGACTCTCGATTTACAGCGTGACAACGCGTTTTTGCAGCAGCTACAGGTTCCCCGGCGTGGCCCGCGAACGGGTGCTTTTCTTCTGCAAGCGCTCACCGAATTACAGATGCAGCCAGACGAGCAAGACACAGCCATGCTGGTGGTATTAAGCTTGCTCAGCCACTGCCGGGATCTGCTTGGCAGTGACATCCACACCGCTAACCGCAGCCGGGCACTATTCGAAGCCGTTCGTAACTATATCGAAGAAAATTACGCCTCTTCGTTAACACGCGAATCCGTGGCACAGGCGTTCTACATCTCGCCGAATTACCTTTCCCATCTCTTTCAGAAGATCGGCCACATGGGGTTCAACGAGTATCTGACACAAACGCGGCTGGAACATGCCCGCCAGTTGCTGAAAGGCTACGATCTCAAAATTAAAGATATTGCCGCACGCTGCGGATTTCCTGACAGCAACTACTTTTGTCGCCTCTTTCGCAAGCACACCGAGCGTTCCCCTTCCGAATATCGTCGCCAGTATCACAGCCAGCTTATCGCCAAAAAATAGCATTGTGATCGCTATCGCACTTCGCTAAGGACATTACATTTGTCCAGTATTTGGCAAAATTGACCTGTATCCGCCGCACTCAGCCGGGCCTTATCCTTTATTCAACCTTTCTGACTTAAGGAAAAATAATGGAACTGTATCTGGATACCGCCAACGTGGCGGAAGTTGAGCGCCTGGCGCGCATTTTTCCCATCGCGGGCGTCACCACAAATCCGAGCATCATTGCCGCCAGCCGTGAATCCATCTGGGACGTGCTGCCGCGGCTGCAACAAGCCATCGGGGCGGAGGGCACGCTGTTTGCTCAAACCATGAGCCGCGACGCCGAAGGCATGGTGGCGGAGGCCAAACGCCTGAGTAACGCCATCCCGGGTATTGTGGTGAAAATTCCGGTCACCGCGCAGGGGCTTATCGCCATTAAAGGGCTGAAAAGAGAGGGTATTACCACGCTGGGCACCGCCGTTTACAGCGCCGCTCAGGGTTTACTGGCCGCGCTGGCAGGCGCGAAATACGTTGCGCCGTACGTCAACCGCGTCGACGCACAGGGCGGCGACGGTATTCGCATGGTACAGGAGCTGCAGTCCCTGCTGGAATTGCATGCGCCGGAAAGCATGGTGCTGGCTGCCAGCTTTAAAACACCGCGTCAGGCGCTGGACTGCCTGCTGGCCGGATGCGAGGCAATCACGCTCCCCTTAGACGTAGCGCAACAAATGCTCGGTACCCCAGCGGTAGAGTCGGCCATAGAAAAGTTCGAGCAGGACTGGAAAAACGCGTTTGGTAACCTCAATCTCTAAGGGAGAACTGTTATGGACCGTATCATTCAATCGCCGGGGAAATATATCCAGGGCGCGGATGTGCTGACCCGTCTCGGCGACTATCTGAAACCCCTGGCAAACCGCTGGCTGATCGTCGGCGATAAGTTTGTGCTGGGTTTTGCCGAAGACACCCTGCGCCAGAGTTTTAAAAAAGCCAAACTGCATGCCGAAATCGCGCCGTTTAGCGGCGAATGTTCGCAAAATGAAATCGATCGCCTGAAAAAGTTGGCCGACAGCGCCGACTGCCTGGCAGTACTGGGGATTGGTGGCGGTAAAACGCTTGATACCGCGAAAGCGCTGGCTCACTTTATGGACGTACCGGTCGCCATTGCGCCGACTATCGCTTCCACCGACGCGCCGTGCAGCGCCCTTTCCGTTATTTACACCGACAGCGGCGAGTTCGATCGCTACCTGATGCTGCCGCACAACCCGAATATGGTCATTGTGGATACGCAAGTGGTAGCAGGTGCGCCTGCACGTCTGCTGGCCGCCGGGATTGGCGACGCGCTGGCGACCTGGTTTGAAGCACGCGCCTGCTCGCGCAGCGGCGCGACCACCATGGCCGGGGGTAAATGTACACAGGCGGCATTAGCGCTCGCCGAGCTGTGCTACAACACGCTGGTTGAAGAGGGTGAAAAAGCGATGCTGGCGGCGGAACAGCATGTGGTAACGCCTGCGCTGGAACGCATTATCGAAGCCAACACCTATCTCAGCGGCGTCGGCTTTGAAAGTGGCGGGCTGGCGGCTGCACACGCTATTCATAACGGCATGACGGCGGTGCCTGACGCGCATCACTTCTATCATGGGGAAAAAGTGGCGTTTGGTACGCTGACGCAGCTGGTGCTGGAAAACGCGCCGGTAGAAGAAATTGAGACCGTCGCGGCGCTTTGCCACAGCGTAGGGCTGCCGATCACCCTGGCACAGCTGAACATCAAAGAGGATATTCCGGCCAAAATGCGTCTGATTGCCGAAGCCTCTTGTGCGGAAGGAGAAACGATCCACAACATGCCGGGAGGCGTCACGCCGGATCAGGTGTATGCGGCGCTGCTGGTGGCAGACCAGTATGGACAGCGATTCCTGCAGGAGTGGGAGTAATAAAAAGCCGGGTGGCGCTGCGCTTACCCGGCCTACATGGCACTTTAATTTGTAGGCCGGGTAAGGCGTAGCCGCCACCCGGCACAATGGCTACTTCACGTCAAACCGATCCAAATCCATCACCTTCGCCCATGCGGCAACGAAGTCACGGACAAACTTCTCGTGCGCATCGCTGCTGGCGTAAACCTCGGCCAGCGCGCGCAGGACGGCGTTCGAACCGAAGACCAGGTCGGCGCGGGTCGCGGTGTATTTCACTTCACCGCTGGCGCGATCGCTACCGGCAAACAGCTCGTTTGAATCGTCGGTCGCTTTCCACTGCGTGTTCATGTCCAGCAGATTCACGAAGAAATCATTGCTCAGCACGCCTTCGCGGTTGGTGAACACGCCGTTCTTACTGCCATCAAAGTTCGTGCCCAGCACGCGCAGGCCGCCGATCAGCACCGTCAACTCAGGTGCGGTCAGGGTCAGTTGCTGGGCTTTGTCGATCAGCAGCGACTCGGTGGTAGACACATCCACCTGTGCGCGATAGTTGCGGAAGCCGTCGGCAATCGGTTCGAGCAGGTTAAACATCTCGATATCCGTCTGATCCTGACGTGCATCCACACGGCCCGGCGTGAACGGCACGTTGACGTAAACGCCCGCGGCTTTCGCCGCCTGCTCAACGCCCACAACGCCCGCCAGCACGATGATATCCGCCAGCGAGGCTTTATTGGTGGTGCGCTGAATTGCTTCCAGAGCCGGTAACGCACGTACCGCCGCGGCGTTCACATCCCAGTCGCGCTGAGGCGCCAGCGCCAGACGCGCGCCGTTGGCGCCGCCGCGCTTGTCGCCACCGCGGAAGGTCGATGCAGACGCCCATGCCACTGAAACCAGCTCGCTCACGGAGAGGCCAGAGGCCGCGATTTCCGCTTTCAGGCTTTCAATGTCTTCCTGCGTCGGATGGAACACCGGCTGAGGCAGCGGATCCTGCCAAATCAGATCTTCTTTCGGCACTTCCGGGCCGATGTACCGCGCTTTTGGCCCCATATCACGGTGGGTCAGTTTGAACCACGCGCGCGCGAAGGCTTCGTTAAAGGCCTGCGGATCGTTCAGGAAGCGACGGGAAATTTTCTCGAATTCCGGGTCGAAACGCAGCGTCAGGTCGGTGACCAGCATGGTTGGCTTACGTTTTTTCGACGGGTCAAACGGGTCAGGCATGATTTCCGGCGCATCCACGGCTTCAAACTGAATCGCGCCTGCCGGGCTGCGGGTCTGCACCCATTCGTATTTGAACAGGTTCTCGAAGAAGTAGTTGCTCCACTGGGTAGGAGTTTGCGACCAGATGACTTCCAGCCCGGAGGTGATGGCGTCAGCGCCAATACCGGTGCCGTGCGTGCTGGCCCAGCCTAAGCCCTGCGCTTCAATCGGCGAGGCTTCCGGATCGGTACCTACGTGCGTGGCTTCACCCGCGCCGTGGGTTTTACCGAGCGTATGGCCGCCGGCAATCAGCGCGACGGTCTCTTCGTCGTTCATACCCATGTTGCCAAAGGTGGCGCGGATCGCCGCCGCAGCAGACAGCGGTTCACCGCTGGCGTTTGGCCCTTCCGGGTTCACGTAAATCAGCCCCATTTCGGTGGCCGCCAGCGGGCGTTTCGCCAGTGCTTCCGGGTCACGGTGGGTCAGCCAGGCTTTTTCATCACCCCAGTTCACGTCCAGATCCGGTTCCCAGACGTCTTCACGACCGGCGCCAAAACCAAAGGTGCGGAAGCCGGAGTTCTCCAGCGCCACGTTACCCGCGAGAATAAACAGGTCGGCCCAGGAGATTTTTTGTCCGTATTTTTGCTTGATTGGCCACAGCAGGCGGCGCGCTTTATCCAGGCTGACGTTATCAGGCCAGGAGTTCAGCGGCGCAAAGCGCTGTTGGCCGCGTCCGGCGCCGCCGCGTCCGTCAACGGAGCGGTAAGTACCGGCACCGTGCCAGGCCATGCGAATAAACAGACCCGCGTAGCTGCCCCAGTCGGCAGGCCACCACGGTTGAGAATCGGTTAACAGGGCTTTGAGATCGCCCTTGAGGGCGGAATAGTCGAGCTTGCTGAATTCTTTGCGGTAGTCGAAGTCTTCACCCAGAGGGTTCGAACGGTTGGAATGTTGGTTGAGAAGATCGATGCGGAGTTGTTTAGGCCACCACTCTTTGCTGCCGGTACCTGCGCCCGCGCTGTGATCGACGCCGCCCTGATGGAACGGACATTTGCCGGCGGATGCCGCGTTATTGGTCTCGTCTGACGTGCTCATCGCTATGCTCCCTTTACAGTGATACCGTTACGATATACACCACTAGCAATAAGATATAGTTGAATTAATCCACAGATTCGATAGTTAATACCTTTTAACTTTTTATATGATTAAAAAGCCCTCACTTTATGAGGGCTTTTTGCTGATTACGCCGGACGAACGCCCAGCGTATGACAAATGGCGTAGCTCATCTCCGCGCGGTTAAGCGTGTAGAAGTGGAAGTCTTTCACCCCTTCGCGGCTTAAGATCTTCACCATGTCCATCGCGATATTGGCCCCCACCAGCTTGCGGGTTTCCGCATCATCGTCCAGCCCTTCGTACATTTTGGACATCCACAGCGGAATGCGAACGTTGGTCATATCGGCGAACTTCTTCGCCTGTTTGAAGTTAGAGACTGGCAGAATGCCCGGGATAATTTCGACGTCGATACCTGCCGAGACGCAGCGGTCGCGGAAGCGCAGATAGCTTTCCACGTCAAAGAAGAACTGGGTGATGGCGCGGTTGGCACCGGCCTCCACCTTACGCTTCAGGTTAAGCAAATCCGCCTGGGCGCTTTTCGCTTCCGGGTGGACTTCAGGGTAGGCGGCCACGGAGATATCAAAATCAGCAACGTCTTTCAGCAGCGCGACCAGATCGGTAGCGTACATGTCCGGCTTGCCGCTTCCCGGCGGCAGATCGCCACGCAGGGCAACGATATGGCGAATCCCGTTGTTCCAGTAGTCCTGGGCAATGGCGCGCAGCTCATCGCGGGTGGCGTCAATACAGGTCAGATGCGGCGCTGCTTCCAGACCAGTACGATCTTTGATGCCTTTAATAATGCTGTGCGTGCGGTCACGCTCGCCGGAGTTGGCGCCGTAGGTCACGGAGACAAATTTCGGCTTCAGGCTGCTCAGGCGATCGATAGAGCTCCACAGGGTTTGCTCCATTTCACTGGTGCGCGGCGGGAAAAATTCAAAAGAGACGTTAATCTGGCCGTTTACTTCGGCCAGGCTCTGATTCAGTGCTTCCCGCTGGTTGGCGTGAAAAAAGCTCATACCTTACCTCTATCTTTCGCGTGTCATTGTCTGTTGTGTTGTGAACTTCTATACGTTTAGACGTCCAGATGTAAAAATGACGGAAAAGCGGCGTGACGTCAACAGAAATAATCACAATAACGGTGAGGTTTGCTCAGGGAAAATGAGGGAAATTCATGATGGGGGTGAGCGCGGTCTGATGCCCTCACCCTAACCCTCTCCCACAGGGAGAGGGAAATTCACTTTTTACAGCAGCTTAGCCAGACGGTTAATATCGGACTGGATAGCCCCAGCGGTGACATCGCGCCCCGCGCCCGGGCCGCGGATCACCAGCGGGTTATCGCGGTACCAGCGGCTTTCAATGGCAAAGACGTTATCGCACGGCAGCAGGGCCGCCAGCGGATGGTCAGGACGCACCGCCTCAACACCCACACGCGCCTTACCGTTCGCCTCGAAACGCGCCACGTAGCGCAGCACCAGCCCCATCTCGTTTGCCGCTTCCAGACGCTGCACCATCTGGTCATTCAGCTCGTCGCCGTTTTCGAAGAAGTGGTCAACAGAACCTTCTTCGCAGCCTGCAGGCACCAGCGACTCGACGCGGACGGAATCCGGTTCGATGTCATAACCGGCTTCACGCGCCAGGATCACCAGCTTGCGCATCACGTCTTTACCGGAGAGGTCAACGCGCGGATCGGGCTCGGTTAAGCCCTGCTGCCACGCCTGATCCACCAGGTCGGTGAACGGTACGGTGCCGTCAAACTGCAGGAACAGCCAGGAGAGCGTGCCGGAGAAGATCCCGCTCAGCGCCAGAATACTGTCGCCGCTTTCAATCAGGTCACGCACGGTATGGTTAACCGGCAGGCCCGCGCCAACGGTGGCATTATAGAGCCAGTGGCGGCCGGTTTTTTCAAACGCGTCGTGGATCTGACGGTATTTATCGGTGCTGCTCGCCCCCGCCAGCTTGTTGGCGCTGATGACGTGGAAACCGTGGCTGGCGAAATCCAGATACTGATCGGCAAGCTGTTCGCTGGCGGTGACGTCCAGCACCACCAGATCGTCATACGGGTGCGCGCGCATCCACAGGAACAGCGACTCTTCATCCTGCTCAACCGCTTCATCGTTAAAGAAGGCCAACGCCCGGCTGGCGTCCAGCCCTTCGTAGTTCAGCAGGCTGCGGCGGCTATCCACCACGCCCGCAAGAATAAATTCAAACCCGGTACGCGCCGAAAGCGTGACCTGTTCGCGGGCGAACAGCTCCAGCCAGCGGGAACCGATGTTACCCTTACCAAACAGCACCAGGCCGATGCGTTTTTCCGCGCGGAACAGCGAGGTGTGCAGACCCTGAATCAGGCTTTCGGTTGGGCCTTTACGCAGCACGGCGACCAGGCTGATGCCCTCTTCCGACTGCCAGGTGAACTCCACCGGCTGGCCCTTCAGCTGCTGCCAGAAACGGTGGCAGTGCAGCGGGTTACGGGTGACGCCCGCGCCGACCATCGCCACCAGCGCCAGCCCCTGACGCAGGCGAAGCTCGCCCGGCAGGCCCGCTTCGTCGAGAATTTTCAGCGCGCTGTCCGCCACTTCGGCGGTATAGCAGAACTGCAGCAGCTGACGATCGTTATGCACCCCAACGGCCAGCGGACGCACCTGGGCGCGTTTCAGGATCGTGTCGATATCTTTATGCGCCAGCCTGAAGTCCTGGCCCGCAGGGACCTGGAACTCGATCAGGCAGATGTCGTCGTGGCTGGTGACAATACGCGCCCCGGTTCCGGACGCCAGCACGCGCTCAATGCGGGTAGACCCCTGATCCGGCGTATAGCTACAGCGCAGCTGCAGGTCAATATCGCTGCCGGAAACCGGCTGCAGCGTACGGGCGTGCAGAACCGGTGCCGCCAGACGCGCCAGCTCGCTCGCTTCGTCGAGACGCAGCAGCGGAAGCAGGCAGGCATCTTTCACTTTACGCGGGTCCGCGCTGTAGACACCGGCCACGTCGCTCCAGATGGTAACGCGGGACACGCCCGCCAGGGCACCGATCTGCGTTGCCGAGTAGTCCGAGCCGTTACGGCCCAGCAGCACGGTTTCACCCGCGTTGCTGCGGCTGATAAAGCCAGTGACGACAATACGTTTGCCAGGATGCTGCACCAGCAGCTGTTGCAGCAGCGGATAGGACAACCCTTCGTCCACCTGCGGCTGCGCGGCGCGTTCCGCACGCAGGAAATCACGCGCGTCGAGCCAGGCCGCGTCCACGCCCAGGTGTTGCAGCACGGCGGCCATCAGGCGCGCGGACCACACTTCACCGTGGCCCACCACTTCGGCATACACCGCGTCGGTAATCCCGCTATCCAGCAGAGCAGCCAGACGCTCAAGGTCATGCGTGAAGGCGCTGATCAGCCCGTCCGCCACGTCCGCAGGCAGCAGGCCGGCAATCAGCTCGCTCTGGTAACGACGTAAGGACTGTTGCACCTGATGCGCAGAAAGGCGATCGGTCTGGCTCAGTTTCAGCCAGCTAATCAACTGGTTGGTGGTGCTGCCCGCCGCCGAGACAACCATCATGTCACCCGGCTGTGAATATTCGGTCATGATCCCTGCGACGCGCAGATAACATTTCACATCAGCAAGACTACTACCACCAAACTTGTGCAGCTGACGACCCTTCGCCCCTGCCTGCGCTATCACACTCATGATTACCCCTTGGCTGCGACCCGGAAGCCATTTTCCAGATCGGCAATTAAATCTTCAGAATCTTCAATACCGGTCGAGATACGCAGCAGCGTCTCGGAAATCCCGGCGGCGGCACGTGCTTCCGGTGCCATACCTGCGTGCGTCATGGTCGCGGCGTGGGAGATCAAGCTTTCAACCCCACCTAAGGATTCCGCCAGCGTAAACAATGACAGCCCGCTCAGGAAGCGACGCAGCGTTTGCTCGTCACCGTCCAGTTCAAAACTTAACATCGCGCCAAATCCCTTCTGCTGGCGCGCGGCAATCTCATGCCCCTGGTTTTCCGGCAGCGACGGGTGATAAAGCTTCTTCACCAGCGGCTGGGTTTTCAGGAAATCGACAATCGCCTGGGCATTACGCTGCGCCACGTCCATGCGCGGCGACAGCGTGCGGATGCCGCGCAACAGCAGGTAGCTGTCGAACGCGCCCGCGGTGACGCCGATGTTATTAGCCCACCATGCCAGTTCCGTGACAACGTCGGGATCTTTTGCAATCACCACGCCCGCCACCACGTCAGAATGGCCGTTCAGATATTTAGTGCATGAATGCAATACCAGATCCGCACCCAGTGCTAACGGGTTCTGAAGGGCCGGACTGAGGAAGGTATTATCCACTACACTTATCGCTCCCGCATCCCTTGCGAGCTGACAAATTTTCGCAATGTCGACAACGCGCAACAATGGGTTGCTTGGACTTTCCACCAGAACCAGCTTCGGCTTCTCTGCCAGCGCCTGTTTCAGCGCCTGTTCGTCGTTTTGATCGACAAACAGCACGCGGTAGCAGCCGCGCTTTGCCAGGCTATCAAACAGACGATAACTGCCGCCGTAACAGTCGTGCGGCGCAACCAGCAGATCGCCAGGCTTCAGGAACACCGTGGTCACCAGGTGAATGGCAGACATACCGGTATTGGTTAATACCGCACCCGCGCCGCCTTCCAGTTCCGCCAGCGCGCGCTGGGTTACATCACGCGTAGGGTTGCCGCGACGCGAGTAGTCATGCGCGCGCGGTTCATTAAATCCGGTGAAATTGTAGGTGCTGGAAAGATGAATGGGCGGGACAACGCAGCCGTACTGCTCGTCATCATTTAATCCGCTACGCACTGCGATCGTGGCCTGTTTACGCGTCATGGTGAGGGCTTCCTGGCGAATGAGGTGAAAAGTCAGCCACCAGAGTAAACATTGAAAGTATGGACGTCAATACATCTGGACATCTAAACTTCTTTGCGTATAGATTGAGCAATGCGCAAATAGCCGTTAAAATTATATGCTTTAGTGCACGCTGCAGCGGCAATATCCGTGCCACGGTATCGTCTCTACGGTAAACTACGCAAGATTACGGTTCAAAACGGGCAGTGACCGGTTTGCACCTTTAGATTAATGACTGAGAGGATTAAAGGTATCTCATGGCTGAATGGAGCGGCGAATATATCAGCCCATACGCTGAGCACGGTAAGAAGAGTGAGCAAGTAAAGAAAATTACGGTTTCCATTCCTCTGAAGGTGTTGAAGATCCTCACCGATGAACGTACGCGTCGTCAGGTGAACAACCTGCGTCACGCGACCAACAGCGAACTGCTGTGCGAAGCGTTCCTGCATGCGTTTACCGGCCAACCGTTGCCGAACGATGACGATCTGCGCAAAGAGCGTAGCGACGAAATCCCGGAAGAGGCGAAGGTGATCATGCGTGAACTGGGTATTGACCCGGAGACGTGG
This sequence comes from Enterobacter sp. 04-C-12-SI-ECC, assembly GCF_047530715.1. Lineage (NCBI taxonomy): Bacteria > Pseudomonadati > Pseudomonadota > Gammaproteobacteria > Enterobacterales > Enterobacteriaceae > Enterobacter > Enterobacter sp. 04-C-12-SI-ECC. Next base: position 87,188 of record NZ_JBLKDI010000019.1, on the reverse strand, counting down.
GAATACTGAGAAGCGGATACAAAAAAGGCACCTTGCGGTGCCTTTTTTTCGGGAAACTTATTTAGCGCCCGGGATGCTGAAACGCTTGTTGAAGCGGTCAACACGGCCACCGGTTGCAACATCACGCTGCTTACCAGTGTAGAACGGGTGGCATTTGCCGCACACGTCCAGGTTCAGATCGTGACCCACGGTAGAGCGGATCTGGATAGAGTTACCGCAAGAGCAGTTTGCAGTAATCATTTCGTATTTCGGGTGAATATCTTTTTTCATGGGAGAACCTCAGTTAAGGCCGCGTCGCTCTTCCAGCCCTAACGCCAGACACCACGCGATGTTGAATGTAAGTTCTTTGGCGTAAAGTACACCAAAGGCGGCGAATCATACAGAATTTAACCAACGTATGCAAACTGATCCGCACGCCGCTTTTACTAATGTGTATACTAACGCGCCACTTTTCAAGTCAGGAAGATTCGATGCCCGTCGCTCACGTTGCCCTGCCCGTTCCGCTTCCCCGCACCTTTGACTACCTGCTGCCCGACAGCATGAGCGCCAAAGCGGGCTGTCGCGTGACCGTGCCGTTTGGCAAACAGCAGCGCGTGGGGATCGTCGTCTCCGTCAGCGATAAAAGCGAATTGCCCCTCAATGAACTGAAATCGGTGGTTGAGGTGCTGGACAGCGAGCCGGTTTACTCCACCAGCACCTGGCGACTGCTGCTGTGGGCGGCAGATTATTATCATCACCCGATTGGCGACGTCCTGTTCCACGCCCTGCCGATCCTGCTGCGCCAGGGCAAGAGCGCCAGCCACGCCCCGATGTGGTACTGGTTTGCCACCGAACAGGGGCAGGCCGTGGACATCAACAGCCTGAAGCGTTCGCAGAAACAGCAGCAGGCGCTGGCAGCGCTGCGCCAGGGAAAAATCTGGCGGCACCAGGTCGACGAGCTTGAGGTCAGCGAAACGGCGCTACAGGCATTAAGAAAGAAAGGGTTGAGCGAGCTGGCCAGCGAAGCGCCCGCCCTTCACGACTGGCGCGACGGCTTCTCCGTCTCGGGCGATCGCCTGCGTCTGAATACCGAGCAGGCCACCGCGGTAGGCGCCATTCATAGCGCCTCGGACCACTTTTCCGCCTGGCTGCTGGCGGGCGTGACGGGCTCCGGCAAGACCGAAGTCTATCTGAGCGTGCTGGAAAACGTGCTCGCGCAGGGCAAACAGGCGCTGGTGATGGTGCCGGAAATCGGCCTGACACCGCAGACCATTGCCCGCTTCCGCGAGCGCTTTAACGCGCCCGTTGAGGTGCTGCACTCCGGGCTGAACGACAGCGAGCGCCTCAGCGCCTGGCTGAAAGCGAAAAACGGCGAAGCGGCGATTGTGATCGGCACCCGCTCGTCGCTGTTTACGCCGTTTAAAAACCTCGGTGTCATCGTCATCGACGAAGAGCACGACAGCTCCTATAAACAGCAGGAAGGCTGGCGCTATCACGCCCGCGATCTGGCGGTCTACCGTGCACACAGCGAGCAAATTCCCATTATTCTCGGATCCGCCACGCCTGCGCTCGAAACGCTGCACAACGTGCGCCAGCGTAAATACCACATGCTGCGCCTGACGCGCCGCGCGGGGAATGCCCGCCCGGCCATTCAGCACGTGCTGGATCTCAAAGGCCAGCAGGTGCAGGCCGGCTTAGCGCCCGCCTTGATTTCCCGCATGCGCCAGCATTTGCAGGCGGGGAACCAGGTCATTCTGTTCCTCAACCGTCGCGGATTTGCCCCCGCCCTGCTGTGCCACGACTGCGGCTGGATTGCCGAGTGCCCGCGCTGCGACCACTACTACACCTTCCATCAGGCCCAGCGACATTTGCGCTGCCACCACTGCGACAGCCAGCGTCCCGTGCCTCGCCAGTGCCCGTCATGTGGTTCCACGCATATCGTGCCGGTGGGGCTGGGAACGGAACAGCTGGAACAGGCGCTTGGCCCTTTCTTCCCGGACGTGCCTATTTCCCGAATCGACCGGGACACCACCAGCCGCAAGGGGGCGCTGGAGCAGCAGCTGGCGGAAGTGCATCGCGGCGGCGCGCGCATCCTGATTGGCACCCAGATGCTGGCCAAAGGGCACCACTTCCCGGACGTGACGCTGGTCGCCCTGCTCGACGTCGACGGCGCGCTGTTCTCGGCAGATTTCCGCTCCGCCGAGCGCTTCGCCCAGCTTTATACCCAGGTTGCCGGGCGTGCCGGACGCGCGGGTAAACAGGGCGAGGTAATACTGCAAACGCATCACCCTGAGCACCCGCTGCTACAGACTCTGCTGCACAAAGGTTATGACGCCTTTGCCGAGCAGGCGCTGGCCGAACGCCAGACCATGCAGCTGCCGCCGTGGACCAGCCACGTCATCATCCGCGCGGAGGATCATAACAACCAGCAGGCGCCGCTTTTCCTGCAACAGCTGAGGAATCTCCTGCAGGCCAGCCCGCTGGTGGATAACCAGCTGTGGATCCTGGGCCCGGTGCCGGCGCTGGCGCCAAAACGCGGTGGACGTTTCCGCTGGCAAATTTTGCTTCAGCACCCCTCGCGTATTCGCCTGCAGCACATCGTCAGCGGCACGCTGGCGCTCATCAATACCCTACCGGAAGCGCGTAAAGTGAAGTGGGTACTGGACGTCGATCCCATCGAAGGCTGAAGACGGATCGAAAAATTTAACGCGCCTCACACTTTTTATGAAAATTCTGTAACCGATTCCATTAACTATCTGTAAAAATGGTGATGTCCGCAGTTCGGTGTTCAGGCGAGGAGAAGACGTTGAAGTCCAGGAAAGAGGTTGCCACGGCGACCATGAAAGACGTTGCCGAGAAAGCACAAGTCTCAACGGCAACCGTGTCCCGCGCATTAATGAACCCGGATAAAGTCTCCCAGGCGACCCGTAACAAGGTTGAACAGGCGGCGCTGGAAGTGGGGTATTTCCCGCAGGCGATGGGGCGGAACGTCAAGCGCAATGAATCCCGGACCATCCTGGTAATAGTGCCGGATATCTGCGATCCCTTCTTCAGCGAGATCATTCGCGGTATCGAAGTGACGGCGGCGGAGCAGGGCTATCTGGTGCTGATTGGCGACTGCGCTCACCAGAACCAGCAGGAAAAAACCTTTATCGACCTCATTATCACCAAGCAGATTGACGGCATGCTGCTGCTTGGCTCGCGCCTGCCGTTTGATGCCAGCATCGAAGAACAGCGCAATTTACCGCCGATGGTAATGGCCAACGAATTTGCGCCTGAGCTTGAGCTACCGACGGTCCACATTGATAACCTCACCGCCGCGTTCAACGCCGTAAACTATCTCCAGGAGCTGGGGCATAAGCGGATTGGCTGCATTGCCGGGCCGGAAGAGATGCCGCTGTGCCACTACCGCCTGCAGGGCTATGTTCAGGCGCTGCGCCGTACCGGTGCGATTGTCGATCCGCACTATATTGCGCGCGGTGATTTTACCTTTGAAGCGGGCGGACAGGCGCTGGAGAAACTGCTGGCGCTGCCGGAACCGCCAACGGCGGTGTTCTGCCACAGCGACGTGATGGCGCTGGGTGCGCTTTCACACGCCAAGCGCCGTGGCTTACGTGTGCCGAAAGATTTGTCGATTATCGGATTCGATAACATTTCACTTTCAGAGTTTTGCGATCCACCGCTCTCCACCGTTTCACAACCGCGCTATCAGATTGGCCGCGAAGCGATGCTACTTCTGCTGGATCAGCTGCAGGGTCAAACGGTTAGCAGCGGCTCGCGTTTGCTGGACTGCGAGCTGATTATTCGCGGCACTACCCAGGCATTGACTTAAAGTAAACGCCTTTCGGACACCCTTATCTGGTCAAAGCCCCGCCGCTTAAGTAACATGGCGGGCTGACGAACGAATAAATACAGCGAAACGATAGTGGCACAACGAGATTATGTACGTCGCGGCCAGCCGGCACCTTCGCGACGCAAAAAGAGCAGTTCAAAAAGCAAGCAGCGTAATCTGCCTGCGGTCTCGCCAGCAATGGTCGCTATTGCTGCGGCCGTGCTGGTGGCCTTTATTGGCGGCCTGTACTTCATCACGCACCATAAAAAAGAAGAGTCCGAGGCCCTTCAGGGCAACAAAGTGGTGGGAAATGGTCTGCCGCCGAAACCTGAAGAGCGCTGGCGCTATATTAAAGAGCTGGAAAGTCGTCAGCCCGGCGTGCGTGCGCCTACTGAGCCCTCAGCCGGTGGCGAAGTGAAGAATGCCGATCAGCTGACGGACGAGCAGCGCCAGCTGCTGGCACAGATGCAGGCCGATATGCGCCAGCAGCCGACGCAGCTGAATGAAGTGCCGTGGAATGAACAAACGCCAGCGCAGCGTCAGCAAACGTTGCAGCTGCAGCGTCAGCGCCAGGCACAAATTCAACAGCAGCAACAGCAGCAGTGGACGCAAACTCAGCCGGTACAGCAGCCGAAGGCCCAGCCATACCAGCAACCGCAGCAGCAGACGCGTACGGTGCAGTCGCAGCCTGTTCAACAGCCAAAAGCGCAGCCGCCAAAGCAAGCGGCGCAGCCGTATCAGGATCTGCTCCAGACGCCAGCGCATACCACCGCGCAGCAGCCGAAAACGCAGCAGGCCGCGCCGGTAACCAAAGAGACCGAAGCGCCGAAGCAGACGGCAGAGAAAAAAGACGAGCGCCGCTGGATGGTGCAGTGCGGTTCGTTTAAAGGTGCCGAGCAGGCGGAAACGGTACGTGCTCAACTGGCATTTGAAGGGTTTGACTCACGCATTACCACCAATAACGGCTGGAACCGCGTGGTGATCGGCCCGGTTAAAGGCAAAGAAAACGCAGACGGCACCATTTCACGTTTGAAAGTGGCTGGCCACACAAACTGCATTCGACTCGCCTCCGGGGGTTGAAACCCCCAAAATCCCCCCCATCTATCATTTAATTCAGCCCTGAGCACAGGCTCAGGGCTTCTGTTTCCCGAATCTGTAACCAGGGGGTCTGCTCGTGACAACAATAGTAAGTGTACGCCGTAACGGCCAGGTGGTAATTGCCGGTGATGGCCAGGCCACGCTGGGTAATACCGTCATGAAAGGCAACGTGAAGAAAGTCCGTCGTCTCTACAACGACAAAGTGATCGCCGGTTTCGCAGGCGGCACGGCGGATGCCTTCACGCTGTTTGAACTGTTTGAACGCAAGCTGGAAATGCACCAGGGTCATCTGGTGAAAGCTGCCGTTGAGCTGGCAAAGGACTGGCGTACCGACCGTATGCTGCGCAAGCTCGAAGCGCTGCTGGCGGTCGCGGATGAAACCGCTTCGCTTATCATCACCGGTAACGGTGACGTGATTCAGCCAGAAAACGACCTGATTGCCATCGGCTCTGGCGGCCCTTATGCCCAGGCTGCAGCCCGCGCGCTGTTGGAAAATACCGACATGAACGCGCGTGATATCGCGGTGAAGGCGTTGGATATTGCAGGTGATATCTGCATCTATACCAACCACAACCACACCATCGAAGAATTGACCTCCAAAGCGTAAGGATCTCCCATGTCTGAAATGACCCCACGCGAAATTGTCAGCGAACTGAACAAACACATTATCGGCCAGGATAACGCCAAGCGCTCCGTGGCTATCGCGCTGCGTAACCGCTGGCGTCGTATGCAGCTTGACGAAGAGCTGCGTCACGAAGTCACCCCGAAAAACATTCTGATGATCGGCCCGACCGGCGTCGGTAAAACCGAAATCGCCCGTCGTCTGGCGAAGCTGGCGAACGCGCCGTTCATCAAAGTTGAAGCCACCAAGTTCACCGAAGTGGGCTATGTGGGTAAAGAAGTGGACTCTATCATCCGCGACCTGACCGATTCTGCAATTAAGATGGTGCGCGTCCAGGCGATTGAGAAAAACCGCTACCGCGCGGAAGAGATGGCCGAAGAGCGTATTCTCGACGTGCTGATCCCACCGGCGAAAAACAACTGGGGCCAGGCTGAACAGCAGGCTGAGCCTTCAGCCGCGCGTCAGGCATTCCGCAAAAAACTGCGTGAAGGCCAGCTGGACGACAAAGAGATTGAGATCGACCTCGCGGCCGCGCCGATGGGCGTGGAAATCATGGCGCCTCCGGGCATGGAAGAGATGACCAGCCAGCTGCAGTCCATGTTCCAGAACCTGGGCGGCCAAAAGCAGAAAGCGCGTAAGCTGAAAATCAAAGACGCGATGAAGCTGCTGATTGAAGAAGAAGCGGCGAAGCTGGTGAATCCGGAAGAGCTGAAGCAGGACGCTATCGACGCGGTTGAGCAGCACGGTATCGTGTTTATCGACGAAATCGACAAAATTTGTAAGCGCGGCGGCAATAGCTCCGGTCCGGACGTGTCCCGCGAAGGCGTACAGCGCGATCTGCTGCCGCTGGTTGAAGGCTGCACCGTCTCTACCAAGCACGGCATGGTGAAAACGGACCACATTCTGTTTATCGCTTCCGGTGCATTCCAGGTAGCCAGCCCGTCGGATCTGATCCCCGAACTGCAGGGTCGTCTGCCTATCCGCGTTGAGCTGCAGGCGCTGACCACCGAAGATTTCGAGCGCATCCTGACGGAGCCAAACGCCTCTGCTACCGTACAGTACAAGGCGCTGATGGCGACCGAAGGCGTGAACCTCGAGTTCACCGAAGACGGTATCAAGCGTATCGCCCAGGCTGCATGGCAGGTCAACGAAACCACCGAGAACATCGGTGCGCGTCGTCTGCACACCGTGCTGGAACGCCTGGTAGAAGACATCTCATATGACGCGAGCGACCTCAACGGTCAAACCATTACCATCGACGCAGACTATGTGAGCAAACATCTGGATGCGTTAGTGGCAGATGAAGATCTGAGCCGTTTTATCCTATAATCGCGGTTACTGCATTCTCATCACTGTTAATGGGGGCTAAGGCCCCCATTTTTATTGGCTAAATTACTATGACTGATATCAGCCGTACTCAGGCGTGGCTCGAAAGTCTGCGCCCTAAAACGCTTCCTCTGGCTTTTGCCGCCATTATTGTCGGCACCGCGCTTGCCTGGTGGCAAGGGCATTTCGATCCGCTGGTGGCAGGTCTGGCGCTCATTACCGCCGGGCTGCTGCAAATCCTCTCTAACCTCGCGAACGATTATGGCGATGCGGTAAAAGGCAGCGACAAGCCTGACCGTATCGGGCCGCTGCGCGGGATGCAAAAAGGGGTGATCACCCAGGCACAGATGAAGCGTGCGCTGATTATCACCGTGGCGCTGATTTGCTTATCTGGCCTGGCGCTGGTGACGGTCGCCTCGAAAACCACCAGCGACTTCATTGGCTTCCTGGTGCTGGGCCTGCTCGCCATTATCGCGGCCATCACCTACACCGTCGGCACGCGCCCTTACGGCTATATTGGCCTTGGGGATATCTCTGTGCTGGTGTTCTTCGGCTGGCTGAGCGTAATGGGGAGCTGGTACTTACAGGCGCATACGGTGATCCCTGCCCTGTTCCTCCCCGCGACCGCCTGCGGCCTGCTGGCGACGGCGGTGCTCAATATCAATAATCTGCGCGATATCGACAGCGATCGTGAGAACGGCAAGAACACGCTGGCGGTGCGTTTGGGGCCGGTGAATGCGCGCCGCTATCATGCCTGCCTGCTTATTGGCGCGCTGGTTTGCCTGGCGCTGTTTAACCTGATTTCCCTGCACAGTCTGTGGGGCTGGCTGTTTGTGCTTGCCGCGCCGCTGCTGGTTAAGCAGGCCCGCTTTGTGATGCGTGAACTCAGCCCGGCAGCCATGCCGCCGATGCTGGAGCGAACGGTAAAAGGCGCGCTGCTGACTAACCTGTTGTTCGTCATTGGGATTGTGTTAAGCCAGACGCTCAGTTAGCTGACAAATATCAATTAACAATTGATGATTTTGCCAACAACGCATTTCGCACGATATACTGAACACATTCGCAGCAACTGAGCGTTAAACCTATGAAATACGATACCTCCGAGCTTTGTGACATCTACCAGGAAGATGTCAACGTCGTTGAACCGCTGTTCTCCAACTTTGGTGGGCGGTCATCGTTTGGCGGGCAAATCGTCACGGTGAAATGTTTCGAGGACAACGGGTTGCTGTACGATCTGCTCGAACAGAACGGCCGTGGCCGCGTTCTGGTGGTCGACGGCGGCGGGTCCGTGCGTCGCGCACTGATTGATGCTGAACTGGCCGGCATTGCCGTCCAGAACGAGTGGGAAGGCATCGTGGTGTACGGCTCCGTGCGTCAGGTGGACGATCTGGAAGACCTGGATATCGGGATTCAGGCCATCGCGGCCATTCCGGTAGGCGCTGCGGGTGACGGCATCGGCGAAAGCGACGTGCGCGTTAACTTCGGCGGCGTGACCTTCTTCTCAGGCGATCATCTCTACGCCGATAATACCGGCATTATCCTTTCTGAAGATCCGCTGGATATCGAGTAATAAAACCATAAGCGTGAACCATAAAAAAACCGCCAACAGCAATGTGGCGGTTTTTTTGTCCCTCGGGATTCGCGGTCCGTTGGGAAGTTTTGCAACCTTTAACCAGGATTTTTATCTTACCCTGGTTCAAACCTCAGGTAACCTCATCGACCCTTTATAAATTCCTAATTATCTATGAAAACCTTAACTACGCTGCTATTGCTCATTATGATGCAGCGTCCCTTTCCGCCATTTCGCACATGGGCATCGGTCCAGGGAAAGGTGTAACCACAACCGTAAAGCAGCCTTTAACCAGGCTTGTGTCCACCGACTTATCACCGGTGGTGAACGGTGGAGCGGTTAGCCGCAGGGACCGCATAATGAAACGCTATTTATGTATCGCGTTCATTGTCGCCAGCGTACTCGTTGTAAAAAGTGATGAACCGATCGGGTTTGTTGCGTTTACCACGACAGCGCAGGACAAGTAGCGTTAAGGCCGCCTTGGGCGGCCTTTTTTATGGTTGGATGTCAGTCAGCGAGAACCATAAAAAAAGCCGGGTAGCGGCGTCGCCTTACCCGGCCTGTTCAGTTCATCCCAGTGGGAATCAGACTTCTTCCATACGTCCCAGCAGCGCCTGCAGGCGATCCTGCCAGCCGTTCTGCTGTTCGCGCAGCTGGTTGTTTTCGCGCTCCAGTTCTTCGCGGCCGTGCTGAGCGTTCTGAACTTCCTGCGCCAGGCTGTTGTTCTTTTCTTTCAGCTCTTCAATCTCCATCTGCAGCAGCGTGATGGTGTCAATCGCCTGCTGTACTTTCGCTTCCAGTTTCTCAAACACTTCTAAAGACATGATCCTACCTCTCCTGAATTGCAAGGCGACGCTTTAACGTAAACGCGCACAACATATGTTCCGATTGTATGGAGCGCAGTCGCCCCTGTCCAGCGGCATGCCACGCAGATCGCGGTTTGCAACACTTTTCGGCCTCGTCCTGGTGCGTTCGCGGCATATACCTCTAAGTTGTTAACCCATTCGTTAAAAAAATGATTCAGCTCACCGTGCGCGACTGATGCAAAAACGCGCTTTATGGCGCGAAAACGCTCATTTTATTGACACAGACCACACATTTTAATTTCGATATTTCTCGTTTTTGCTCGTTAACGATAAATTAACACTATGTCTACAGGGCATCGTGGCTGTCACGGGCGGCCACGCTAACAATAAACATCAATTTCTTCAGGATTCCGATTATGAGTCAGACATCAACCTTAAAAGGCCAGTGCATTGCCGAGTTCCTTGGTACCGGGTTGTTGATATTCTTCGGAGTGGGCTGTGTCGCTGCACTGAAAGTGGCGGGTGCCAGTTTTGGTCAGTGGGAAATCAGTATCATCTGGGGTCTGGGCGTGGCGATGGCCATCTACCTGACTGCAGGGGTCTCTGGCGCACATCTTAACCCGGCGGTGACTATCGCACTGTGGCTGTTCGCGTGCTTCGACGGACGCAAAGTTGTTCCCTTCATTATTTCTCAATTTGCCGGCGCGTTTTGCGCAGCGGCGTTAGTTTACGGGCTTTATTACAATCTTTTCATCGACTTCGAACAGACGCATCATATGGTGCGCGGTAGCGTCGAAAGTCTGGATCTGGCAGGCATCTTCTCAACCTACCCTAACCCGCATATCAATTTTGTGCAGGCGTTCGCAGTTGAAATGGTGATTACCGCTATTCTGATGGGCGTCATTATGGCTTTGGGCGATGATGGTAACGGCATTCCGCGTGGCCCGCTGGCGCCATTGCTGATTGGCCTGCTGATCGCCGTCATCGGTGCGTCCATGGGGCCGTTGACAGGGTTTGCGATGAACCCGGCGCGTGACCTGGGTCCAAAAACCTTCGCCTTCTTTGCAGGATGGGGCGACGTGGCTTTCACCGGCGGCAAAGATATTCCTTACTTCCTGGTACCGCTGTTCGGACCAGTCGTAGGGGCGGCACTGGGTGCATTTGGTTATCGCAAATTAATTGGTCGCCACTTACCGTGCGACACCTGTGTGGAAGAGGAGAAGGAAACGACTTCTACCGCACAACAAAAAGCTTCGCTGTAATCTGACTACGGGACACATACCATGACCGAAAAAAAATATATTGTTGCGCTCGACCAGGGCACTACCAGCTCCCGCGCTGTCGTAATGGATCATGACGCGAATATCGTCAGCGTGTCACAGCGCGAATTTGAGCAAATTTATCCGCGTCCAGGCTGGGTAGAACACGACCCGATGGAGATCTGGGCGTCACAAAGCTCCACGCTGGTGGAAGTGCTGGCGAAAGCCGACATCAGTTCCGACGAAATCGCCGCGATTGGTATCACCAACCAGCGTGAAACCACCGTGGTGTGGGAACGCGAAACCGGTAAGCCGATTTACAACGCCATCGTCTGGCAGTGCCGCCGTACGTCAGAGATCTGCGAACAGCTTAAGCGTGACGGGATGGAAGAGTACGTGCGTAGCGCCACCGGCCTGGTGGTTGACCCGTACTTCTCCGGCACCAAAGTGAAGTGGATCCTCGACCACGTGGAAGGTTCACGCGAACGTGCAAAACGCGGCGAGCTGCTGTTCGGTACCGTCGATACCTGGCTTATCTGGAAGATGACTCAGGGACGTGTCCACGTTACTGACTACACTAACGCCTCGCGCACCATGCTGTTCAACATCAACACCCTGGAGTGGGATGACAAGATGCTGGACGCGCTGGATATTCCGCGCGCAATGCTGCCTGAAGTGCGTAAGTCGTCTGAAGTCTACGGCCAGACCAATATCGGCGGTAAGGGCGGCACCCGTATTCCTATCGCCGGTATCGCCGGTGACCAGCAGGCGGCGCTGTTCGGCCAGCTGTGCGTCAAGGAAGGGATGGCGAAGAACACCTACGGCACCGGCTGCTTTATGCTGATGAACACCGGCGAGAAAGCGGTGAAATCAGAAAACGGCCTGCTGACCACCATCGCCTGCGGCCCGCGCGGCGAGGTGAACTATGCCCTGGAAGGTGCGGTGTTTATGGCGGGCGCATCTATTCAGTGGCTGCGCGACGAGATGAAGCTGATCAGCGATGCGTTTGACTCCGAGTACTTCGCGACCAAAGTGAAAGACACCAACGGCGTGTACGTGGTGCCAGCGTTCACCGGTCTGGGCGCACCGTACTGGGACCCGTATGCCCGCGGCGCAATTTTCGGCCTGACGCGCGGTGTGAACTCAAACCACATCATCCGCGCCACCCTGGAATCCATCGCCTACCAGACGCGTGACGTGCTGGAAGCGATGCAGGCAGACTCCGGCATTCGTCTGCACGCCCTGCGCGTGGACGGCGGCGCGGTGGCCAACAATTTCCTGATGCAGTTCCAGTCCGACATTCTGGGCACCCGCGTTGAGCGCCCGGAAGTACGTGAAGTAACGGCACTGGGCGCGGCGTATCTTGCGGGTCTCGCGGTAGGCTTCTGGCAGAACCTGGACGAGCTGCAGGAGAAAGCGGTCATCGAACGCGAATTCCGCCCTGGCATCGAAACCACCGAGCGCAACTACCGCTACAGCGGCTGGAAGAAAGCGGTGAAACGCGCCCTGGCGTGGGAAGAGCACGAAGAGTAAGACAAACTTATCCCTCTCCCCTTTGGGGAGAGGGGACTTAAAACCCCCTTTCCCACTCTGTGATAAACTTCGTGCAATTCCTTTTGATTGTACGAGTCCCTCATGAAACGTGAACTTGCTATCGAGTTTTCCCGCGTCACCGAAGCAGCCGCCCTTGCAGGCTATAAATGGCTGGGTCGTGGCGACAAAAATACCGCAGACGGCGCGGCCGTCCACGCCATGCGCATTGTGCTTAACCAGGTCAACATCGACGGCACTATCGTCATCGGTGAAGGCGAGATCGACGAAGCGCCGATGCTCTACATCGGTGAAAAGGTCGGGACCGGCAAAGGCGATGCGGTGGATATCGCGGTGGACCCGATCGAAGGCACGCGCATGACGGCGATGGGCCAGGCCAACGCCCTGGCGGTGCTGGCCGTGGGCGATAAAGGCTGCTTCCTCAACGCGCCGGACATGTACATGGAAAAGCTGATTGTCGGCCCTGGTGCGAAAGGTGCAATCGATCTCAGCCTGCCGCTGGACGCCAACCTGCGTAATATCGCGGCGGCGCTGGCTAAACCGCTCAACGAACTCACCGTGACCATTCTGGCGAAACCGCGCCACGACGCCACCATCTCTTATCTGCAGGCACTCGGCGTGCGCGTGTTTGCCATTCCGGATGGCGACGTTGCCGCGTCTATTCTGACCTGTATGCCGGACAGCGAAGTCGACGTGCTTTACGGCATCGGCGGCGCGCCGGAAGGCGTGGTCTCTGCGGCGGTGATCCGCGCGCTGGACGGCGATATGCAGGCGCGCCTTCTGCCGCGCCATGAGGTGAAAGGCGACAGCGACGAAAACCGTCGTATCGGTGAGGACGAGCTGGCGCGCTGCGCAGCGATGGGCATCGAAGCCAATAAAGTACTGGCGCTGAACGACATGGCGCGCAGCGATAACGTCGTCTTCTCTGCAACCGGCATCACCAAAGGCGATCTGCTGGACGGCATCACCCGCAAGGGCAACATGGCGACCACTGAAACGCTGCTGATCCGCGGTAAATCACGCACCATCCGACGCATTCAGTCCATTCACTATCTCGACCGTAAAGACCCGGACGTGCAGACGCATATTCTGTAAAACCGTTTGATCGATAGAGCTTTCCGGCCCGAAGGGGCTGGAAATGTTTCCCACAAGTACGGAAGATAGAACAGAGAAACAGCACAGGAGAAGATCATGGCGGACTGGGTAACAGGTAAAGTCACAAAGATAGAATTCTGGACCGATGCGCTATTTAGTCTCACCCTGCATGCTCCCGTTCACCCGTTTAAGGCCGGGCAATTTGCCAAGCTGGGTCTGGATGTCGACGGCGAGCGCGTGCAGCGCGCCTATTCTTACGTTAACGCGCCGGATAACCCGGATCTCGAGTTCTATCTGGTCACCGTTCCTGACGGTAAGCTCAGCCCGCGCCTTGCCGCCCTTCAGCCCGGCGACGATGTGCAGATTGTGAGCGAAGCGGCAGGCTTCTTTGTGCTCGAAGAGATCCCTGACTGCGACACGCTCTGGATGCTGGCAACCGGCACGGCCATCGGTCCGTATCTCTCTATCTTGCAGTACGGTAAGGATCTGGAGCGCTTCAAAAACATCGTGCTGGTGCACGCCGCGCGCTATGCCGCAGATTTAAGCTATCTCCCGCAGATGCAGGCGCTGGAACAGCAGTACGGCGGAAAGTTAAAGATTCAGACGGTAGTCAGCCGCGAAACCGTAGCAGGAGCGCTTACCGGTCGCGTACCGGCGTTAATTGAGAGCGGCGCACTGGAAGACGCGGTGGGTTTACCGATGACGGCCGAAACCAGCCACGTCATGCTGTGTGGCAACCCGCAGATGGTACGGGACACGCAGCAGCTTCTGAAGGATACCCGGCAGATGACGAAACATCTTCGCCGCCGGCCGGGCCATATGACCGCCGAACACTACTGGTGATCAGCGGTATTTCACCTCGACGGTATCTTTACCGTATTTATTTTCGCTCTGGGTGCCGATAAACGCGCCCAGATCGACAATCATCATCACGAAGATGACCGACGGCAGCAGCCTGCCCACGACCCACGGCAGGATGGAAGGCAGCATCGCCCAGTTCCCTGCCACCAGCATCCACGCCAGTATGATCAAAAATGCCCACGCGCCTGAGCGGCCGCGATCGTGCAGCCGTTTCACCACGACAGCCGCCGTTGGCCATAGCAGGCAGACCAGTGCAAATGCCGCCGTTTGCGTGCTCAGCCAGGCGTTATAAGCAACGAAAAAAAGAAGCAGCATGGCGACGACCCACGTCACCATCCAGACCCAGAAATCACGGCGTCCAATACGCCCTTTGAATGAAAACAGCCACTGCTGTATGGTCATGTAAGGTTCCTTATTATCGTTTAGCCCGCATTTTACCCTGGAGTTGTGACCTTTTGACAAGCCGACCAGATATCGTTTTAATCATGAGCACTTACGGCCAGGTGCAATGTTGATGAAAAATTCGGCACATTCTCTTTTCCTGTGTTTAGCGATGCTCGGCGCGGGTTTTCCGCTGCACGCCGCCAACACCGCGGCCCCCACCACTGCGCCGTATTTGCTGGCGGGCGCACCGTCTTTCGATCAGTCCATCAGCCAGTTTCGCGAAGCTTTCAATCAGGCCAACCCAGGGCTGCCGCTGGATGAGTTTCGCGCCATTGATAGCTCGCGCGATACCCCTACACTGACCCGTGCAGCGAGCAAGATTAACGAGAATTTGTATGCTTCCACGGCGCTGGAGCGCGGTACGTTAAAAATCAAAAGCATGCAAATCACCTGGCTGCCGATTCAGGGGCCAGAGCAGAAAGCGGCTAAATCGAAGGCGCTTGATTACATGAGCGCGGTGCTGCAGACGTTTACGCCTGCGCTGACGAAAAAGCAGAGCCAGCAAAAGCTACAAAAGCTGCTGGCCGCCGGTAAAAACAAACGGTACTACGCCACAACCGAAGGCGCGATTCGCTATGTAGTGGCGGATAACGGCGAAAAAGGACTGACCTTCGCCGTTGAACCGATTAAGCTGGCGCTATCTGACACCCTTGGCGGGGCCAATTAATGACAAAAAGCAAAGCCTTTCGAGGGAAAATCTCTATACTGATTCACAGACCATGCTGCCCGACAGGGCGGCCATATTCCTTAATTCGCTTATTTAGCGTGGAGAATTGAAATGCGACATCCTTTAGTGATGGGTAACTGGAAACTGAACGGCAGCCGCCACATGGTAAACGAACTGGTTGCAAACCTGCGTAAAGAGCTGGCTGGCGTGACCGGCTGCGCGGTTGCTATCGCTCCGCCGGATATGTACCTGGATCTGGCTAAACGTGCCGCTGACGGCAGCCACATCGTGCTGGGCGCGCAGAACGTTGACGTTAACCTGTCTGGCGCGTTCACCGGTGAAACTTCCGCTGAAATGCTGAAAGATATCGGCGCGAAATACATCATCATCGGCCACTCCGAGCGTCGCACCTACCACAAAGAATCTGACGAATTCATCGCGAAGAAATTTGCCGTGCTGAAAGAGCAGGGTCTGATCCCGGTTCTGTGCATCGGTGAAACCGAAGCGGAAAACGAAGCGGGCAAAACCGAAGAAGTGTGTGCACGTCAGATCGACGCCGTGCTGAAAACGCAGGGCGCGGCAGCGTTCGAAGGCGCGGTTATCGCTTACGAGCCAGTTTGGGCGATCGGTACCGGCAAATCTGCTACCCCTGCGCAGGCTCAGGCAGTTCACAAATTCATCCGTGACCACATTGCTAAAGCCGACGCGAAAGTGGCTGAGCAAGTGATCATCCAGTACGGCGGCTCCGTAAACGCCTCCAACGCTGCTGAGCTGTTCACCCAGCCAGATATCGATGGCGCGCTGGTTGGCGGTGCATCCCTGAAAGCGGACGCTTTCGCGGTGATCGTTAAAGCGGCAGAAGCGGCTAAACAGGCGTAATGGCCTTTGTGGCGGGTGGCGCTTGCGCTTACCCGCCGCTACAAACGCCCTAACACGCTAAACCACAGATAATCCAGCGGCAGCAGCACCAGATACGTCGCAATCGCCAGCGCCAGGCAGAGCACCATCCCCGCCCTTGCAGGCACCTTTCCTAGCCCCATCGCCACCACAATCGGCGATGCCTGATACGGCAGCAGCGGCGTGGAATAGCCCAGTACCTGAATCATGATCACCGACAGCAGCGGGAAACCGGTCGCGTCCGAGAAGCTCTGCGCCAGCGTGGTGTACAGCGCCGGAACGCCGTTGGCAGTCATAATGAAGTTGAGTGCCGTAGTAATTCCGGTTAGCGCCAGGAAGCTGGTGAAAGGTTTGTCCGCATCCAGCGGCATTATGCGCAGCAGCGCCTCGCCTACGGCCGCTCCGATACCCGTTTGCGTCACGACGATCGCCAGCCCGAGAATACCCGCAACGTAAATGCAGGTGCGCATATTTACCCCCGCCGAGAACTCCTCGCCGGTGATAAAACCAATGCGCGGCAGCATAACGATAATCGAGGCTGCCAGCCCCGTCCACGCCGGCCCCACGCCGTGCCAGCTCTCCGTCACCCACATGCCCAGCACCACCAGCAGCAGCCAGGCGAGTCGTTTTTCGTCACGCCCCATCGGTTCAGACAGCGTGAAATCCTTCGCCGGTTTCGGGCTGCCGGGGAACAGCCAGCAGATGAGGCCAATCAGAATCAGGCCTTTGAGAATACCGAGCACCGGCGTGTGCAGCAGCAGATACGGGACATAGTTCAGGTGAATGCCGTACGAGCCTTCCGCCGCGCCGCTCATGACCAGGTTAGGCACGTTGGCGGGCAGAATGGTGGCCGAGAGCTGGAAGGTACCGAAGCCGACTGCCAGCGCAAGGCCGAACCAGGCGCGGGAGCCGTCGGCGATACCGGCGCGTTTCGCCATCGCCGCGACAATGGGCATCAGCAGCGCAATACGCCCCATGTTTGACGGCATCACAAACGCCAGCGCGTAGCTGAGCAATACCACGCTCGCCACCATCAGCATCCAGGAGTCGGTGAGCTTTGCCGACAGCGCCCGGGCGGCCCTGTCCGCCAGGCCGGTCTTACGGATCGCCACGCCGAGCACAAAGCCGCTGAAGACAAGCCAGAAAGCCGACGAAGCAAAACCGCCAAAAATCACCTCCGGCGGGGCGATTCTGGCGGTCATCGCCGCCGTGAAAAACAGCAGCGCGGTGATAAATTCCGGCAACAGCGACGTCGCCCACAGCACGATGGTGACGCCGACGATCAGCGAGGGCAGCAGCAGAGGATGCGTTAACCAGAGCGACATACCTGTCTCCTGTAGATTTTTTCAGCAAGTCTACGGTGACAGGCAGCCTGAGTAAACGCGATTTATAGTGGGGTTACTTCAGGATAGCGCATTGATGATCCTGCAGTTCCTCTGCCGACGCGCGGTTAAGCGTGAGCAGGTTCCGCTCGGTCGCCAGCAAAACAAACGAACCATCCGACTGTTGCGCCATCGCCAGGGCGAAGCGCCCCATATGGTCGCGCGCTTCCGGCAGCTCTTCCGCCAGCATCATAAACGGACTGCGCTGGACCAGTTCATTCTCCGTCACCCGGCGTGCGAGGTACTCATGCCCTTCCAACCCACCCGGGAACGGTAGCCACTGGGTGCTGATGTCTCCCTGCGCCGCGTTGAGCTTCTCGCGCACGCCCGGGCGCAGGCAGGAGATATGGATATGGAAATGGTTTTGCGTGCGTCCGGTCGGTGAGTTAATCGTCAGCGAAATAGCGCTGTCCGGCACTTCAGAGCCACGCTTCAGGGTCATAAAGCTGCGCGACTGCCACGCCAGCCAGAAGAAGTTTGGCGTATGAGGCTCGGTCAGGAGCGGGCTTTCGGTGCCGTTGATGCGGTACGTTGGCATCAGCAGATACTGCAGCGGCCCGTTGCGGTCCTTAAATACCACATAGCCCGCATCAGGCTTCACCTGCGCGCAGGGTGCCGGGTTACGGTGCTGCAGCTGATTAGGCAGACACTGGTCGAGGACGATATGGCGCAACGCATTCGGATTACCCGCTTTTATCCAGTACACGCCGCCTGCGGCAAGGGCGATGACAATCAGGATCAGTAAGATAATTTTTTTCACAACGCGTTCCCTGTTTTCAATAGAGGCAAAAGAGTAACGCAAAATGATGACCAAATAAAAAACCCGGTGGATTTCTCACACCGGGTCGCCGTGTCGTTTGCTAACCGTTAACGCTGGCTAATCTGGTCGAAGGTGCCGCCATTAGAGAAGTGCTCTTTCTGCGCTTTCGTCCAGCCGCCGAACACATCATCAATGGTGAAGAGCTTCAGTTTCGGGAATTCGCTGTCGTATTTCTTCGCGACAGCCGCATCGCGCGGACGATAGAAGTTCTTCGCCGCGATTTCCTGGCCTTCCGGCGAGTAGAGATATTTCAGGTAGGCTTCCGCCACCGCTTTGGTGCCTTTCTTATCAACGACCTTATCGACCACGGAAACGGTCGGCTCGGCGAGGATGGATTCGCTCGGAGTCACGATCTCAAACTTGTCTTTACCCAGTTCGTGGGTCGCCAGCAGGGCTTCGTTTTCCCAGGCAATAAGCACGTCGCCAATTCCGCGCTCGACGAAGGTGTTAGTGGCACCGCGCGCGCCGGAGTCCAGCACTTCAACGTTTTTGTACAGGGATTTGACGAACTCCTGTGCTTTAGCCTGGTCACCGTTGTTGTGGTGCAGCGCGTAGCCCCAGGCCGCCAGGTAGTTCCAGCGTGCCCCGCCGGAGCTTTTCGGGTTCGGGGTAATCACAGAAACGCCCGGTTTGATCAGGTCGTTCCAGTCCTTAATCTGTTTCGGGTTGCCTTTACGCACCAGGAAGACGATGGTCGAGGTGTATGGCGCGGAGTTGTCCGGCAGGCGTTTGATCCAGTTTTTGTCGATACGGCCACGCTCGGCGATAGCGTCGACATCATAGGCCAGCGCCAGGGTAACCACGTCGGCTTCAATACCGTTAATCACAGATGTCGCCTGCTTACCAGAGCCACCGTGCGACTGGCGAACCACCACGTTATCGCCGGTTTCCTGCTTCCAGTGCGCCGCGAAGGCTTTGTTGTATTGATCGTACAGCTCACGCGTCGGGTCGTACGACACGTTGAGAAGTTGAATGTCCTTTGCCAGCACGCTGGTCGATGCCAGCAATAATGTTAACCCCACGCCCCATTTATTCATCGCCCAGCTCTCTTGTGTAGTGTTTTGATGAATGCAGCGTGCCAGAAAGCGAATCGATGATTAAAGAATAAAAAAAGATTGGCTATAACGTGGAGGAATAAAAGCCCTCTTCAGAAAGAAGAGGGCTTGAAGGATCAGTACAGTTTTTTCGCGCAGTCCAGCCAGTCACCTTTGAACGGACGCTTCATGTTTTCAATCGCGTCGATGATGTCATGATGCACCAGCTGTTCGTTCTGAATACCGACGCAGCGGCCACCGTGGCCCTGCAGCAGCAGCTCGATA
Organism: Enterobacter sp. 04-C-12-SI-ECC; assembly: GCF_047530715.1. Lineage (NCBI taxonomy): Bacteria > Pseudomonadati > Pseudomonadota > Gammaproteobacteria > Enterobacterales > Enterobacteriaceae > Enterobacter > Enterobacter sp. 04-C-12-SI-ECC. The sequence continues at coordinate 67,660 of NZ_JBLKDI010000019.1, read as the reverse complement.
GCGTACGCGCCCATACGGGACGCCAGAATACGGTCGTACGGGCCAGGGGAACCGCCGCGCTGGATGTGGCCCAGAACGGTCGCGCGGGTTTCGCGTTTGGTTTCGGTTTCGATGTACTTCGCCAGCTCGTCAACGTCACAGATGTGCTCGGTGATAGCCACAATCGCGTGTTTCTTACCTTTCGCGATACCGGCTTTGATTTCAGCAACCAGATCTTCGCGGCTGAATTCCACTTCAGGAACCACCACAAACTCACAACCACCGGCGATAGCCGCTGCCAGGGTCAGGTCACCGCAGTAACGGCCCATCACTTCAACGATAGAGATACGCTGGTGAGAAGAAGAGGTGTCACGCAGGCGGTCAATGGCTTCCACAACGGTGCCCAGCGCGGTGAAGTAACCGATGGTGTAGTCAGTGCCTTTGATGTCGTTGTCTATGGTGCCCGGCAGGCCGATGCACGGGAAGCCCATTTCGGTCAGACGTTTTGCACCCATGTACGAGCCGTCACCGCCGATAACGACCAGCGCGTCCAGACCACGCTTTTTCATGTTCTCGATAGCCACTTCACGGATGTGTTCGTCACGGAATTCCGGGAAGCGCGCAGACCCAAGGAAGGTACCGCCACGGTTGATCATGTCAGACACGCTGTAGCGGTCGAGCTGAACCATACGGTCTTCATACAGACCCAGGTAACCATCATAGATACCAAAAACTTCCAGACCTTCCGTCAGCGCTGCACGGACAACCCCACGAATTGCCGCGTTCATGCCCGGCGCATCACCGCCGCTTGTCAACACACCGATTTTCTTAATCATGACTACCTCTGAACTTAGGAATGCAAAATTGAAATCTGTTGCCGGAAGAAACTTATCGACCAACGAATACTGCAAATAGTATATCAATCCCTTCTGGCTGAATTGATTCAGGTCAGACCAAATGGCGGTAATTTATACACAAAATGCTGGCCTGGCTCACTTTTTTACAACGAATTACGAAAGCCCAACATGTCCGGGTACAACCGAGCAGGGATCCTGGTGAATGATGACGTCTGAACCAGGAAAACGCTGCAAAATCGCCTGCTCGACCTGCTCAGCAATAACGTGAGCCTGTACCAGTGGCAGGTTGTCTTCCATTTCAATATGAATCTGAATAAAGCGGGTCGGCCCTGACTGCCGCGTTCGAAGATCGTGTGCACCGCTGACGCCGGGCCAGGAGGTCACGATAGAAAAAATTTCGTTACGTTCTGAGTCCGGAAGAGCGCGATCGAGCAGTGATTGCACCGCGTCATACCCCATCCGCAGGGCGCTATATAAAATATAGATACCAATCCCTAACGCAAACAACGCATCGGCCCGATGCCAGCCATACCAGGCCAGACCGAGCGCAATAAGAATAGCCCCATTCATCATAACATCAGATTGATAATGAAGCATATCCGCCCGTACGGCCTGACTTTGCGTTTTGCGAACGACCCAGCGCTGGAACGTTACCAGAACAAGTGTGCTTATAAGTGCAATGACCGTGACGACCACGCCGACACCGGGATTGTTCATCGGTGAAGGTGAAACCAGATGCTGAATACCGGTCAAAAACAGGAACAGTGCAGAGCCAGAAATGAACATACTTTGCGCCAGCGCCGCGAGCGATTCCGCCTTGCCGTGCCCAAACGTGTGCTCTTCATCCGCCGGCTGCAGCGAGTAGCGCACCACCAGGAGGTTGGTCAGCGAGGCGGCGATATCGACCAGTGAATCCACCAGCGCCGCCAGAATACTGACCGAGCCGGTATACCACCAGGCAAAGATTTTGATCAGCAGCAGGCCAGAGGCCATGACGGTCGCCGCAATGGCGGCCCGGCTTACCAGCCTTCCATAGGATTGATTCATAAACGCTCCTGTCATGTCATGCCGCTAGTATAACGGAAGCATGGGGAGGCAAAGGATGAATAAACGGTTAACAAATCAGAATGCGGGGCAAAAAAAACCCCCACATCATGTGGGGGAAGACAGGGATGGTGTCTATGGCAAGGAAAACAGGGTTTACTGGTTACTACGGGTACTGCTATTGCTACTGAAAAACGTCGCTTCTGAGCTTCGCTGCATCCGTGCAACCTCACGCAGCTGGTCCATACGCTGCTGATGTTTGGCATTCAAAACCGCTTGCTGCTCGGGCGTTAGCAGGTGGAACATCTGGTTGCGGACCTTCGCCATTTCTACCTGGCGGGCAACCTGTTCCTGTGCCATTTTTTCGGCCTGAGCGCGAACAGCGCTTTCGTCAAAATTTTCTGCGGTGACAAGGCGATGCATTGTCTCCATTTCGCTAACATTAACAGGGGGCTGGTCGTGTCGTGCCCTCTGCATCAGATCTCGCATCTGTTGACGCTGATGTTCGGTTAAACTTATGCCGTCAAACATATGGCTTTGGCTGCTGTGCTGCGTTGCGCCCTCTTGCGAGGAACCGTTATCGCCGATGATAGCTACAGCAGCCTGGCTAAACGCACTGAACGCCAGCGTTGAGGCCATGACGGCAGCGGTAACTTTGCGCATCACTTGCTCCCAAAATCTTTCGTGTCGCGATTCAACGAGAGACAGTCTACGATTCAGGCTGCAAACATGCGTCAGGGGGTGTAAAACAACGTAAAGTCATGGATTAGATAGCCTTGATGTCGTAATTTCTGCCTCGGAGGTATTTAAACAATGAATAAAATCCTGTTAGTTGACGATGACCGAGAGCTCACATCCCTTTTAAAGGAGTTGCTCGACATGGAAGGTTTCAACGTCCTGGTTGCCCATGATGGCGAGCAGGCGCTGAGTCTCCTTGACGACAGCATCGATCTACTTTTGCTCGACGTAATGATGCCAAAGAAAAACGGTATTGATACGCTGAAAGAGCTTCGCCAGACACACCAGACCCCCGTTATCATGCTGACCGCCCGCGGCAGCGAGCTTGACCGCGTTCTCGGCCTTGAGCTGGGTGCGGATGACTATTTACCGAAGCCGTTCAACGACCGTGAACTGGTGGCCCGTATTCGCGCGATCCTGCGTCGTTCCCACTGGAGCGAGCAGCAGCAGAATACCGACAACAGCTCGCCAACGCTGGAAGTGGACTCCCTGAGCCTGAACCCGGGCCGTCAGGAAGCAAGCTTCGACGGCCAGACGCTGGAGCTTACTGGCACCGAGTTCACACTGCTGTATCTACTGGCGCAACATCTTGGCCAGGTGGTATCGCGTGAACATTTAAGCCAGGAAGTGCTGGGCAAACGCCTCACGCCGTTTGACCGCGCCATCGACATGCACATCTCTAACCTGCGCCGCAAGCTGCCGGAGCGTAAAGACGGTCACCCATGGTTTAAAACCCTGCGTGGTCGCGGTTATCTGATGGTTTCTGCTTCATGATAGGCAGCTTAACCGCCCGCATCTTCGCCATCTTCTGGCTGACGCTGGCACTGGTTTTAATGCTCGTTTTGATGTTGCCAAAACTCGACTCACGCCAAATGACGGAGCTTCTCGACAGCGAGCAACGTCAGGGCGTGATGATCGAGCAGCACGTGGAAGCGGAGCTGGCAAACGATCCGCCGAACGATTTAATGTGGTGGCGCAGGCTGTTTCGCGCTATCGACAAGTGGGCGCCGCCAGGACAACGTCTTTTGCTGGTTACCAGCGAAGGCCGCGTGATTGGCGCCGATCGCAATGAAATGCAGATCATCCGCAACTTTATTGGCCAGGCGGATAACGCCGATCACCCACAGAAAAAGAAATATGGTCGGGTAGAGATGGTCGGCCCTTTCTCGGTACGGGATGGGGAAGATAACTACCAGCTCTACCTGATTCGCCCTGCGAGCAGTTCCCAGTCCGACTTCATCAACCTGCTGTTTGACCGTCCGCTTCTGCTGCTGATCGTCACGATGCTGGTCAGTTCCCCGCTGCTGTTATGGCTGGCGTGGAGCCTGGCGAAACCGGCTCGTAAGCTGAAAAACGCGGCGGACGAAGTGGCACAAGGCAATCTCAGGCAGCATCCGGAGCTGGAATCCGGGCCGCAGGAGTTCCTGGCCGCCGGCACCAGCTTTAACCAGATGGTGAGCGCGCTTGATCGGATGATGACGGCCCAGCAACGCCTGCTGTCGGACATCTCACACGAACTGCGTACGCCGCTCACGCGCTTACAGCTGGGCACCGCCCTGCTGCGTCGCCGCAGCGGGGAAAGCAAAGAGCTGGAGCGTATTGAAACGGAAGCGCATCGTCTGGACAGCATGATTAACGATCTGCTGGTGATGTCGCGCAACCAGCAGAAAAACGCGCTGGTGAGCGAAACGGTGAAAGCCAATCACCTGTGGCACGAGGTGCTGGATAACGCGGCCTTCGAAGCGGAGCAGATGGGGAAATCGTTCACCGTCAACTTCCCGCCGGGCCCGTGGCCGCTGTACGGTAACCCTAACGCGCTGGAAAGCGCGCTGGAGAATATCGTGCGTAACGCCCTGCGCTACTCGCACACGAAGATTGAAGTGGCGTTTTCGGTGGATAAAGACGGGATCACCGTCATTGTCGATGACGATGGTCCAGGCGTCAGCCCGGAAGATCGCGAGCAGATTTTCCGTCCGTTCTACCGCACCGACGAAGCGCGCGACCGTGAGTCCGGCGGTACGGGGCTGGGTCTGGCGATTGTAGAAACCGCCATGCAGCAGCACCGCGGCTGGGTAAAAGCCGACGACAGCCCGCTGGGCGGGCTGCGGTTAACGCTGTGGCTACCGCTGTATAAGCGTTCGTAACGGTATGTGCCGGGTGGCGGCTTCGCCTTACCCGGCCTACGTTCTACGGAACCTATTTCCCCCACAATCTCCGCGAACTACTCTCGATCTTCCCGCTTATACGCCGCTTCTGCATCGTTCTCGTCCAACTGATAGACAACCCCGCCGCCGACAGCAGGCGATGATACTGTTCATCGTCAAAAGGCATATGCCAGGCAATCGCGCAGGCGTCGTAAACGGACACGTCGCTCAAACGCGACGCGAGCTCAAGCGGGGCATCCGCAGATACTTGTCCTGCAAGCACCACGCGGTACAGCCAGCCAGTTTTACCCGTGTTTTGCAGCTGGGCCGACATATCCTGAATCCCAAAATGGTAGTTGAGCTTGAAGCACGGCGAGCGTGGCTGGGTGACCTGAATCAGGGCATCGCCCCAGCGGTAAATATCGCCAATAAAGACGTTCTTTTCCGTCAGCCCTTCCGTTGAGAGATTTTCGCCAAACGCGGGCGCGACGAAGAGGTCCGCCTGCTCAGGAAATTCGATTTTCCAGTGCTGATAGTGCTCGCGCGGATAGTGGCACAGCGCGCGATCGGGCCCGCCGTGGATTTTCTTTTCGGCCTGCTGGTCGCCCACAAGCCCGAGCTCGGTCAGCGACAGTTCACCGTCGACCTGCACTTTGGCGATGGCGCTCGGGCGGCTGCCGTCGTACTCCCTTACCTTGCCTGTAAACACGTTCACCGGGTAATGCATCGCTGCCTCCATTACGCAGATACAAAAAAAGCGAGTCATCAGACTCGCTTCTCACAGGCGTCAATGCAACCTTATTTTTTAGCGGCGAAACGCGCTGCTGCTTCGTCCCAGTTCACGACATCCCAGAACGCTTTGATGTAGTCAGGGCGACGGTTCTGGAACTTCAGGTAGTAAGCGTGTTCCCACACGTCCAGACCCAAGATTGGGAAACCGGATGCGCCAGAGATCGCTTCACCCATCAGCGGGGAGTCCTGGTTAGCAGTAGAAACCACTGCCAGCTTGTCGCCTTTCAGAACCAGCCACGCCCAGCCAGAGCCGAAGCGGGTTGCAGCGGCTTTTTCGAATTCCGATTTGAAGTTGTCTACGGAACCGAAGTCGCGCTCGATAGCCGCTTTCAGGTCGCCCTGTAGGGTGGTGCCGGTTTTCAGGCCTTTCCAGAACAGGCTGTGGTTAGCGTGACCGCCCGCGTTGTTACGCAGTACGGTTTTCTTGTCTGCTGGCAGCTGGTCCAGCTTGGTGATCAGCTCTTCAACAGGCAGATTAGCGAACTCAGGCAGGCTTTCCAGCGCCGCGTTCGCGTTGTTCACGTAGGTCTGGTGGTGTTTAGTGTGATGGATTTCCATCGTCTGCTTGTCGAAATGCGGTTCCAGTGCGTCGTAGGCATACGGCAGGGATGGCAGTGTATAACTCATAATCCTCTCCATTATTGTCGGGCGGCACAGCTGTTAATGCCGCGTAAGCAGTTGGTTCATTATAGTTAATTAAATGATATTGAAAATGATTATCAATGCCGTAGTTTTTATATGGTTATTCGGTTTTTGAGAAATAAAGGAATTGTGAGTCTGCTCACGCGCTTAACGTGCTGATTGCCATTCAAAACAAAAGTGCGGCAACCTTCTGAAGGTTCCTGAACAGCCTAATTTTTACACTCATCAAGTCGGGGGGAAGCCTCCGGCTATAAAAACGATGAGGACGTAAAAATGAATCATGCGATTACGATGGGTATCTTCTGGCATTTAATAGGCGCAGCCAGTGCAGCCTGTTTCTATGCCCCGTTCAAAAAGGTGAAAGGCTGGTCGTGGGAAACCATGTGGTCCGTTGGCGGTACCGTGTCCTGGCTGATTTTGCCGTGGACAATCAGCGCCATGCTGCTGCCCGATTTCTGGGGCTACTTCTCCTCCTTCAACGCCTCCACCCTGCTACCGGTATTCCTGTTCGGCGCGATGTGGGGCATCGGCAACATCAACTACGGCCTGACCATGCGCTACCTCGGGATGTCGATGGGTATCGGCATCGCGATTGGCATTACGCTGATAGTGGGCACGCTGATGACGCCAATCCTTAACGGCCATTTCGACGTGCTGATCAACACCCAGGGCGGCCGGATGACGCTGCTGGGCGTGCTGGTGGCGGTGATCGGCGTGGGAATCGTTACCCGCGCAGGCCAGCTAAAAGAACGCAAGATGGGCATCAGGGCCGAAGAGTTCAACCTGAAGAAAGGGCTGCTGCTGGCGGTGATGTGCGGGGTCTTCTCGGCGGGCATGTCGTTCGCCATGAACGCCGCCAAACCGATGCACGACGCCGCTGCGGCGCTGGGCGTTGACCCGCTGTATGTTGCCCTGCCAAGCTACGTGGTGATCATGGGCGGCGGCGCGCTGGTAAACCTCGGTTTCTGCCTCATTCGTCTGGCAAAAGTGAAGAACCTGTCGCTAAAAGCCGACTTCTCGCTGGCAAAACCGCTGATCCTTACCAACATTCTGCTCTCCGCGCTCGGCGGCCTGATGTGGTATCTGCAGTTCTTCTTCTACGCCTGGGGCCACGCCAGCATTCCGCCGCAGTACGACTACATAAGCTGGATGCTGCACATGAGCTTCTACGTGCTGTGCGGCGGTCTGGTTGGGCTGGTGCTGAAGGAGTGGAACAACGCCGGACGTCGTCCGGTTGGCGTACTGAGCCTGGGCTGCGTGGTGATTATCATTGCGGCCAATATCGTCGGCCTCGGCATGGCGAACTGATTACGCTGCTTTTCGACTGCGATGACGCCACTGAACCGGCGTCATCCCCACCTCACGGTTAAACACCACCGAAAAGTAATTACTGTCCTCAAAGCCGCAGCGCATCGCCACTTCACTGACCATCAGCTCCGTATGCTGTAACAGATACTGAGCGTGGCAGATGCGCAGCTGGCGCAGATAATGGTTTATCGTCATTCCCGTCTGGGTGCGGAACTGCTGGCGCAGCGCGCGCTCGCTGCACTGCTCCTGCTCGCAGAATTTTTCCAGCACAAAGCTTTTATTCAGGCTGCCCGCAAGCCGGGCAATCAGCTTATCCAGCAGCGCTTCCTGCGTGGTGGCGGAAGGATTATCCGTGGCGTAACGATGGCGCTTCAGGGTCATCACCAGCTGAGCGAAGAGCAGCTCCGACATCTGGTTTGCCACCGGGTCGCTCTTCTGGCTCTCCTGCTCCAGCTGGGAAATCGTCTGGCGCACCTGAGCCATGCCGCTGCTGCTTAAGCGCCAGTGCGGTTCGCCTCCGGCATTCAAAATGCCCGGAATGTTGCTCGCCCAGTCGACATTCAATTTAAGCCTGTCAGGGCAGTAGATGACGTTCTGCAACACCAGATCGTTAACCGAGGCGTAGGCGTGTTTGTCTTCGGCGCGAATGTAAAACAGATCCCCGCGCGTGATGCGGTAGGGCCGGTCGTTGAGGACGTGCAGGCCGTTGCCGCGCCACACCAGCACCAGCTCGCAGAATTCATGGGTGTGCTCGGCAAAAACGTTTTGCGGGTAACGGTCGGCCACCGCGACGGCCTGACTCGCGGAGGCAAAAAAATCATCTTTGCGAAGAATTAACTGAGCGGCCACACCACAACCTCTACGGCGAATAACCGGGCATTATTAGCTTTTTTGCGGCCAGAAAACGGTGACTGCCCTCGCGTTACTGAAGCAACGCGTCTTTCCCCTGACGAATATCGCGCGGCGACCAGCTAAATTCCCGGCGAAATAGCGTCGAAAAGTGATTACTGTCGCCGAAACCGCAGCGATAAGCAATTTCTGTAACGCTTTCGTCGGTATGCCGTAAAAGGTGACGCGCTTTGATCAGGCGCAGACGGTTAAGGTAACGCTGCGGCGTGAGCCCGGTATGCTGCTTGAGCTGACGATGCAGCGTGCGCAGCGAGAGCGAAAAGTCGTCCGCCAGCGTTTCCCAGCAGACATCTTCAGCGAAATGATCTTCCAGCCAGGCCATAAGCTGGTTCAGCCGTGCGTCATTATTTTCCATCCCTTCCACCAGGCTGCTGCGGCGCAGCAGCACCAGCAGCTGCATAAACAGCAGCTCGCGGGTGGCAATCGCGTGCGTCTCCTGCCCGTCCTCGCTCTGCTCCATCTGGCTCACCAGCTGACGCACCTGCTGTAACGTGGATTGATTCACCCGCCAGTGCGACGGGTAGTGGCCGTCCTTCTCCTGCGGCAACAGCTGATTCAACCCGGAGAGAAACTGGAACGCGTCCGGGGAACGATAGAGCACGTTGGTCAGACACAGGTTGTCGGTATGTTCATACAGGTGTCTGTCGTGGTCGCGCACGAAGCACACCGTACCGCCGCTGATGGTATACGGCTGACCGTTGAATACGTGGATGCCTGTTCCGTGCTCAACAATCACAATCTCATGAAAATCATGATGATGCTCCGGGAACGCAGCCTGAGGAAGCCGTGGCTCAATCGCGACGGGAGAAGCCCCCGAAGGAAAAAAATCGACGCTGTGCAGTACGGTCATAACGGCCCCCACCAATGAGAAAAGTTCTCAAAATAGTAATTAAGGCCCTCCACGCTCACCTTAAATTTTTGACAGTAAACCGCGCAAAAGCTGCCGGTTTTTCAAGAAACAGGAGGAAAGATCGGGAAATGCGGTCACCGTCACACTGCCTGCAAACCCCGTCATTACTGGAAACTGTGAACTCCCTCACGTTCACCTTTGCTTTCTTGCCAGCGCGAGATTTGGGCTGTCAGTGGCGAGAAGGTGGCTATTTCTTCCCTTTCTTACACTCATCGCTAATGACTTAAGAAAGGACCCGACCATGACTTTTCGCCATTGTGTGGCTGTCGATTTAGGCGCATCCAGCGGCCGTGTAATGCTCGCCACCTGGGACTGTGACCAGCACACCCTTACGCTTCGCGAAATGCACCGTTTCGCCAATTGTCTGCAAAAACAGGACGGTTTTGTGACCTGGGATATCGATGCGCTGGAGGCGGAGATCCGCACCGGACTTCACAACGTCTGCGAAGACGGTATCCGCATCGACAGTATCGGCATTGATACCTGGGGCGTGGATTACGTGCTGCTGGACAGTCACGGCGAACGCGTTGGCCTGCCCGTCTCCTACCGCGACAGCCGCACCGATGGGCTGATGGCGCACGCCATCGCGCAGCTTGGCAAGGAGAACATCTATGGTCGCAGCGGCATTCAGTTTCTGCCGTTTAACACGCTGTACCAGCTGCGCGCGCTGGTGGAGCAACAGCCAGAGCTGGTTGAAAAGGTGGCGCATGCGCTGCTGATCCCGGATTACTTAAGCTATCGTCTGACCGGCAACATGAACTGGGAATACACCAACGCCACCACCACGCAGCTGGTCAATATCAACACCGATAACTGGGATGAACACCTGCTGGCATGGACGGGCGCCTCGCCGTCCTGGTTCGGCGCGCCAACCCATCCGGGTAATGTGATCGGCCAGTGGATTTGCCCGCAGGGGAATGAAATTCCCGTTGTCGCCGTCGCCAGTCACGACACCGCAAGCGCGGTCATTGCCTCGCCGCTCGCCAGCAAAGACGCGGCCTATCTCTCCTCCGGCACCTGGTCGCTGATGGGTTTTGAGAGCAAAACGCCTTACACCAGCGACGCCGCGCTGGCCGCCAATATCACCAACGAAGGCGGTGCCGAAGGACGCTACCGCGTGCTGAAGAACATTATGGGCCTATGGCTGCTCCAGCGGGTGCTGAAAGAGCAGAACGTCACCGACCTGCTCGCGCTTATCGCGGAAACCGAAAAGCTAAAGGCCTGCACCTTCCTGATTAACCCGAACGACGACCGCTTTATTAACCCGGTGCACATGAGCGCTGAGATCCAGGCCGCCTGTTTTGACGCGGGGCAGCCGGTACCTTCCCGCCCCGCCGAGCTGGCGCGCTGTATTTTTGACAGCCTCGCCCTGCTCTATGCCGACATCCTGAGCGAACTGGCTGACCTTCGCGGTAAACCGTTCAGCCAGCTGCACATCGTGGGCGGCGGCTGCCAGAACCAGCTGCTGAACCAGCTCTGCGCCGATGCCTGCGGCATTACCGTGGTGGCAGGCCCCGTAGAGGCTTCCACGCTCGGCAACATTGGCATTCAGTTGATGACGCTGGACGAACTATCAAACGTCGACGATTTCCGTTCGGTGGTGACGGCGAATAACAGCCTGACCACCTTCACCCCCAATCCCTGCCATGACATTGCCCGCTACCGGGCGCAGTTTCAGCAAAAACGACTGACTAAGGAGCTTTGCGCATGACCACTCAACTTGAACAAGCCTGGGACCTGGCTAAACAGCGTTTCGCCGCCGTCGGCGTGGATGTCGAAGAGGCGCTGCGCCAGCTCGACCGTCTGCCCGTCTCCATGCACTGCTGGCAGGGTGATGACGTTGCCGGCTTCGAGAATCCGGGCGGTTCCCTGACGGGTGGCATTCAGGCAACGGGTAACTACCCGGGAAAAGCGCGTAACGCCACCGAACTGCGTGCGGATCTTGAAATAGCGTTGAGCCTCATCCCAGGGCCAAAACGGCTGAACCTGCACGCGATTTATCTCGAATCCGACGCGCCGGTCGCGCGTAACGAAATCAAACCGGAACACTTTAAGAACTGGGTGGAGTGGGCAAAGGCCAACCGGCTGGGACTGGATTTTAACCCGTCCTGCTTCTCGCACCCGCTGAGCGCGGACGGGTTTACCCTTGCACACGCCAACGACGAAATCCGGCATTTCTGGATCGACCACGTGAAGGCGAGCCGCCGCGTCTCGGCCTATTTCGGCGAGCAGCTCGGCACGCCGTCGGTGATGAATATCTGGATCCCGGACGGCATGAAGGACATCACCGTAGACCGTCTGGCGCCACGCCAGCGCCTGCTGGCCGCGCTGGATAAAGCCATCAGCGAGAAGCTTGATCCGGCGCACCATATCGACGCGGTGGAGAGCAAGCTGTTCGGCATTGGCGCAGAAAGCTACACCGTCGGCTCGAACGAGTTCTACATGGGCTACGCCACCAGCCGCCAGACCGCGCTGTGCCTGGATGCTGGCCACTTCCATCCAACGGAAGTCATCTCCGACAAAATTTCCGCCGCCATGCTCTACGTGCCGCGCCTGCTGCTGCACGTCAGCCGTCCGGTGCGCTGGGACAGCGACCACGTGGTCCTGCTGGACGACGAAACCCAGGCGATTGCCAGCGAAATCATCCGCCACGATCTGTTTGACCGCGTGCACATCGGGCTCGACTTCTTCGACGCCTCCATCAACCGCATCGCGGCGTGGGTTATCGGCACCCGCAACATGAAAAAAGCGCTGCTGCGCGCTCTGCTGGAACCAACCGCCGCGCTGAAACAGCTTGAAGAAAACGGCGACTACACCGCACGTCTGGCGCTGCTGGAGGAGCAAAAGTCCCTGCCGTGGCAGGCGGTATGGGAGATGTACTGCCAGCGTCACGATGCCCCGGCGGGCAGCCAGTGGCTGGACAACGTGCGGGCGTATGAGAAAGACGTGCTCGCCGCTCGTCAGTAAAAAATATCGCCCGGCAGCGCATTGCATGCCGGGCCTACAGGTAAAAGCAGGCCGGGTAAGCGTAACGCCACCCGGCATTTTCAAAGGAAACACTGTATGCAGACCATCACCACCTCCTGGTTCGTCCAGGGCATGATCAAAGCCACCTCCGACGCCTGGCTGAAGGGCTGGGACGAGCGCAACGGCGGCAACCTCACGCTGCGCCTGGACGATGCGGACATCGAGCCGTACGCCGCCGATTTTCACCAGAAGCCGCGCTATATTGCCCTGAGTCAGCCGATGCCGCTGCTCGCCAACACGCCGTTTATCGTTACCGGCTCCGGCAAGTTCTTCCGAAACGTTCAACTGGACCCGGAAGCCAATCTCGGCGTCGTGAGGGTAGACAGCGACGGCGCGGGCTACCACATTCTGTGGGGGCTAACGGACGACGCGGTGCCGACCTCTGAACTGCCGGCGCACTTCCTCTCCCACTGCGAGCGCATCAAGGCGACTGACGGCAAAGACCGCGTGATCATGCACTGCCACGCCACTAACCTGATCGCCCTGACCTACGTGCTGGAAAATAATTCTGATTTCTTTACCCGCAAGCTGTGGGAAGGCAGTACCGAATGCCTGGTGGTGTTCCCGGACGGTGTCGGTATTCTGCCGTGGATGGTGCCGGGTACCGACGAAATCGGCCAGGCGACCGCGACGGATATGCAAAAGCACGCCCTGGTGCTGTGGCCGTTCCACGGCGTCTTCGGCAGCGGTCCGACGCTGGATGAAACCTTCGGCCTGATCGACACCGCCGAGAAATCCGCGGAGGTGCTGGTGAAGGTCTACTCCATGGGCGGCATGAAGCAGACCATCACCCGGGAAGAGCTGATCGCGCTGGGCAAACGTTTTGGCGTTACCCCGATGCAGTCGGCCCTGGATTTATACGCGTAACGCCACAGGCGATAGTTAAGGAGAATTATCATGAGCTTTATGTTGGCACTTCCCAAAATTAGCCTGCATGGCGCGGGTGCAATCGGCGATATGGTCAACCTGGTAGCGACCAGGCAGTGGGGCAAAGCGCTGGTTGTCACCGACGGCCAACTGGTGAAACTGGGCCTGCTCGACAGCCTGTTTACCGCGCTGGACGCCCATCAAATGTCATATCACCTGTTCGATGAGGTGTTTCCGAACCCGACGGAAGCGCTGGTGCAAAAAGGATTTGCGGCTTACCGGGACGCGGAGTGTGATTACATCATCGCCTTTGGCGGCGGCAGCCCGATTGATACCGCCAAAGCGATAAAAATCCTCACCGCCAACCCGGGTCCGTCAACCGATTATTCCGGCGTCGGCAAAGTGAAAAACGCGGGCGTGCCGCTGGTGGCGATCAACACTACTGCAGGCACCGCGGCAGAGATGACCAGCAACGCAGTGATCATCGATTCCGCGCGTCAGGTGAAAGAAGTCATCATCGACCCGAACATCATCCCGGATATCGCGGTGGACGATGCCAGCGTGATGCTTGATATTCCGGCCCCGGTGACCGCCGCGACCGGTATGGATGCGTTAACGCACGCCATTGAAGCCTACGTGTCCGTTGGCGCGCACCCGCTGACCGATGCCAACGCGCTGGAAGCGATTCGCCTGATCAACCTCTGGCTGCCGAAAGCGGTCGACGACGGTCATAACCTGGAAGCGCGCGAGCAGATGGCGTTTGGTCAGTACCTGGCAGGTATGGCGTTTAACAGCGCAGGGCTGGGGCTGGTACACGCTCTGGCGCACCAGCCGGGCGCAACGCACAACCTGCCGCATGGCGTGTGTAACGCCATCCTGCTGCCGATCATCGAAAACTTTAACCGCCCGAACGCGGTCACGCGTTTTGCCCGCGTGGCGCAGGCAATGGGCGTCGATACCCGCGGGATGAGCGATGAAGCCGCCAGCATGTCCGCCATTCAGGCGATTCGCGACCTGAGCGCCCGCGTCGGCATTCCGTCCGGCTTCAGCCAGCTCGGCGTCACCAAAGCCGATATCGAAGGCTGGCTGGATAAAGCCCTCGCCGATCCGTGCGCGCCGTGCAACCCACGCACCGCCAGCCGCGACGAGGTCCGCGAGCTGTACCTGGAGGCATTATGATCCGCAAAGCGTTTGTGATGCAGATAAACCCGGACGCGTACGAGGAGTACGCGCGTCGCCACAATCCGATCTGGCCCGAACTGGAAGCTGTCCTGAAAGCCCACGGCGCGCACCACTACGCCATTTATCTCGACAGAGAACGCAACCTGCTTTTTGCGACGGTGGAGATTGAGTCGGAGGAGCGCTGGAACGCAGTGGCGAATACCGACGTGTGCCAGCGCTGGTGGAAATATATGGCTGACGTCATGCCGTCGAACCCGGATAACAGCCCGGTGAGTTCGGGACTGAAAGAGGTGTTTTACTTAGCGTAACGGCAAAGCAGGTGATGCAACGCACGCGTCACCTGCTTTTAGCGCAAGGTTCTCAATCCATAAACTACCGTATCATGCTCCCAGATGATGGTTTCGTTCCTCTCTTTCGCATCGTGACAGTACTGTTCGATAACGGCAATCTGCTCGGGCGATAACGCACAAAACGGTTTCGTATAACGATAGATATTAAGCTCTTCTAGTGAACAAACGCGTCTGGCATTCTCAAACAGCCCTACCTTTTTCATCACCTTAAGCAGATTAATATCAAGGGCTTCGATGATAAGTTCAATCTTGTTTATCTTGACTCTTATCGTATCAATCGCCGTTCTTGCGTCATTCACGTTTGGCGCTTTAACCCAGATAGGTTCGTGATGGGAAATACGGTTGCGATACTCTCTCAGTTCAAAGATGAGATCGATCAGCGTTTTTCTGACTTTTTGCGGGTTCGTGTTGATTCTGGCGTAATTTTTAAATACTTTACTCAATGATTTTGGCCATAAATACCCGTGGTTATCTCGCGGCGCGGGAGCGTTAAACTCATTATTCAAAACATAATGCCAGGTACTAAAATCCGTTGAGGCAATAATACGATCGTGACTCCATTCCGGGACCGGTTGCACCTGAGCATAAGCTCCTCGCCTGCGTCTCATCTCTTTTTTGCGCCATTCCCGGGTAAGGCACTCTTTAGCCTTTTCGATGTTTTTATAGAAATGACACTCATCCCGGTCTTTTGTGCAGTGAATCGTTTCCCACCACATATCGCCAAATCTCACCCTGGCTTCTCTGTCGACGGCGTTTCTTAAAGAGATCTCAAGGTTTTGGAGGAGAGGATAAATGGACGCTGCTGCATGCTGAGACCAGATGTATATGCCGTATAATTCGCATTCATTATTCGGACGAAACGTTGTGCGATATCCGTCCAGACGTATTGATGAGATCAATGAAATAATCGGTTTATAATTAGTAGCTTGCGGCATTTATTCGTGCTCCCAGAACGATGTGCCGAAGCATACCATAGACCTGTAGATACAGTTGACGGTGGATCCTTCAACCGTTAGAATTTGGTCCTGAAAGCCTGTACTGTCTACTTCCCCTTTTTATAGGTTCTGGTTGCGTACACCATAGGCAAAGCGATTTATGAAACCCACCTCTGGTGGGTTTCGTCGTTTTACAGCGCCTATGCCTGGTTCGCCTCCACCGTGTTACTTCGTGTAGCAATCTCCCGCCTGCTGCTCAGCGTAAACGCCGACACCACCGTAATCGCCAGCACGAAACAGCCCAGCATCAGGTACGTCTCCTGGAAGCCGATCCGGTCATACATATTTCCGGCAAAGGCGGAGAGGAAAATCGCTGCCGACTGTTTGGCAAACTGGAAGCCAATCAGGTAGATGGTGGCCGACAGGCGCGTATCAAACACTCCGGTAATGTATTTGAATGCCCCCACCAGCAGGAACGGGACTTCCAGGGCGTGCAACATCTTGAGGGCGATGACCTCCACGGCGGTGGTGGCAAACGACGAGCCGATAATGCGCGTCGCCATAATCACCCCGGCGATCAGCAACGTGTTCTTCGCGCCGATGCGGTTAATGATCCACGGCGAGCAGAACATGATGATGGCGTTACAAATCTCCCCCGCCGTGGTGGCAAAACCAAAGGCGCGGGTCCCTTCCTGCGGCGTGGCGAAGAAGGTTTTAAAGAAGGTGGCAAACTGCTGGTCGAAAACGTCATACACGCAGGCTACGCCAATCACGTACAGGATGAACATCCACATTCTGCGCTGGCGGAACAGGTTGAACACGGTTTTAGCGGTGATCTGCGGCTGGTTCGCGCCCAGGGCGTTCATCACCTGCGCCGTCTGGTTGGGCTTCGGTTTCGCGACCACCAGCAACAGCATCAGCAAAAGTGCCGCCGCCGATCCCATCCAGAAAACATACGACGGATCGATGCCGAACAGGATGCCGCCCGTTGAGGCGCACAGCCCCCAGCCGAGGCAGCCAAACATGCGCGCCTTGCCGTACTCAAAGAAGCTGTTGCGGCTCACGCGTTCAATGTAGGCCTCAATGGCCCCGGATCCGGCTGAAAAAACAAAGCCGATATACAGCCCGCCGCTCAGCGCGCCCAGCCAGATATTGGCTTTCAGCAGCGGCGCGAAGACGTACAGGAAGAACGGTGCGAACAGAAACAGCAGCACCGAGATTATCCACAGCAGGTGTTTTTTCAGCCCCAGCTTGTCCGAAATGACGCCCAGCACCGGCTGGAACGCGATGGCAGACAGCGAGATGCAGGAGAAGACAATCCCGGTATGGGTTTTGTTCAGACCGATGATGTCCGACAGCCAAATCGGCAGGAACGGAAAGCAGGTGGCCATGATGAAGAAGTAGAGAAAGAAGAACAGCCCGAAGATCCAGAAATTGGGGTTGTCTTTGTGGGTACAGGTTGTTGTGTTCATTATTTTTATCCTCAACGGAGGGCCGGTTGCCCGGCCCGTCACCTTTACACGCGTTCCACGCCAATCAGAATGGCGGTTTCCGGATCCAGAATCGGCAGCGCAATACCCGCCCGCATCAGCCATTCGCCGCTTGCCGTTTGCGGGGCTTCCATCCACGCTGGCAGCTTGCGCATGGTGTGCCCCCCCTCGCCCGTGATCTGAATGTTCGGATGATCCAGCAGCGTGATACGGTACTGCGCGCTGGCGTCTAACCCCGGCATGCGCAGCGGCATCATCAGGGTGTAATCCGGCATCGCGAGCTGGCTGACCATAAACAGCCCCTGCGTTTTGTCTTCGCTCACTATACCCTGCGCCAGCGTGGTGGCATCCGGCATGTCCACGCGCCACTGGGTACCGTGATGAATCACCTCGCGCCACCGCTTATACAGCGCGGCGTAATGGCGATAGCCCTCACGCTCCTGCACATCGACGGTGAGCGGATCCAGCTCCAGCCCCATATGCCCAAACAGCGCCGTCAGCCCACGGAAAGCGATGCTATGCTGGCGGAAGGTGGCGTGACATTTATGATGACCGATATGCGCCCCCATCACCTCCGGCGGGAAGAAGTAGCTCATGCCGCGCTGGATCGTGTTGCGCTCCAGCGCGTCGTTGTTGTCGGAAGCCCAGAAACGGTGGCTGCGGGTCAGCACTTCATAATCGATTCGCCCCCCGCCGGAGGAGCAGGATTCAAATTCAATGTGCGGAAAACGCTCGCCCAGCACGTCCAGCAGGCGGTAAAACTGGCGAGTCTGCGCGTCGGCGGCGGCTTTACCGTTGTGCCCGGGCTGCACCAGTTCGCGGTTCATGTCCCATTTCACGTAATCAACCGCATGCTCGCCCAGCAGCCAGCTCATGCGCTCCACCAGGTAATCAAAGGCCTGCGGG
Source organism: Enterobacter sp. 04-C-12-SI-ECC (assembly GCF_047530715.1). NCBI lineage: Bacteria > Pseudomonadati > Pseudomonadota > Gammaproteobacteria > Enterobacterales > Enterobacteriaceae > Enterobacter > Enterobacter sp. 04-C-12-SI-ECC. The sequence continues at coordinate 49,580 of NZ_JBLKDI010000019.1, read as the reverse complement.
ATGTTGAGATTGAGCACCAGCTGGTGCCGCCCGGTCGCCTGGGGATAGCCCGGCAGCGCCAGCACCCAGTCAGGATGCGCGCGATACAGATCGGAATCCGGGTTAATCATCTCCGGCTCGATCCAGATGCCAAACTCCATGCCGAGCCGTTTAACGTGACTGATTACCGGCGTCAGGCCGTTCGGGTATTTTTTCTCATCCAGGTACCAGTCGCCCAGCGCGGCATGGTCGTCGTTGCGGCCTTTGAACCAGCCGTCGTCAATGATAAAGCGCTCCACGCCCAGCGCGGCGGCCTCGTCGGCCATGCGCATGATGTACTCCGGATCGTGGCTGAAGTAGATCCCCTCCCAGGTATTGAGGTGTACCGGGCGCGGTTTGTTTTCCGGGAAGCGGATGATGCTGTTGCGCAGGTAGCGGTGGAACTGCTGGCTCATGCCGTTCAGCCCGTGCGGGGAGTAGCTGGCATACAGGCGCGGCGTCCAGAGCGTTTCGCCCTCTTCAATCGCCATTTCACCCGGCAGGTAGAGTGCTTCTGCCTGTATATAACGGCGACCATCGGTTTTCGCTTCGGCGCGCAGGCGGTGGTTGCCGCTCCAGCCCAAATGCACGCCCCAGACGTCGCCCTGCATTTCGCTGAACGATGGCGTACCGGCGATCAGCGCCGGAAAATGTTCGTGGGACGTTTTACCCCGACGGTTTTCAATGATAAAGCTGTCGTGTTCAAGCGTGACGCGGTGCGGCTGAAATTCTCTGATCCAGCGTCCGTGAAAGGCCATAACCTCCTGCGCGCGCTCGGCCACCGGCAGCGTGACGGCGAATCGGTCCACCTGCCACACCTGCGCTTTCAGGTTGGTTACTCCATGGCGCACCACCAGCACGCCGCTGGCCTCCAGCGTCAGCTCGCTGGTCAGACGCAGTCCCGCGCATTCATCTTCGGCGGTTATCGTCAGGGTGTTTACGTCCTGCTGCACCTGCGTGGTTTTAAACACCGGGGAACCGTCCAGCCCCTGGCGATGCCCCTCAATACCGGGCGAGCCAAACAGCCCGTGCCCCAGTTCGGCCATCAGCGTCACCGGGGAGTCCACATCCAGCCTGCCGTTTGCCACCGGCCGAGCCAGCGTAGCGACATTCTGCGGCGAAAAGTGCTGAAGGTGCGGCCCCCAGTAGAGAATTTCGGCGAACGGTTGGGTTTTTATCACCACGTCAACCGTGGTGCTTTCGAGTCGTAAAATGGCATCTTGCATCAGACATCTCCTGTCGTCGGGATGTCTTGAGTGTTGATCCGAAACGTTTCGGATACAAACCAAAACGTTTCGGATCTGTGATCGGGTTTGGAAATTTACGCGGTTTAGGCCGTCTGGCCCGGGAAGAATTCGGGCTGCCAGAGCACCTGGAGCCGTTCGACGTCGTCGCCGTTAATCAGCTGGCGCACCATATCGGCAATCTGTTTCCCGACGCCCTGACGAGTGGACTGGATCACTGCCGCCACGTCAGCATCAACGATGCTGTCCTGTGGAAGTCCGTCATAAACCACCAGCGCAACGGCGTTCTCGCCTGTCAGGCGGCCCAGTTCCGCCAGCGCCATCGCCGCGCCGTCGCCGTGGGTGTTGCAGTCGGTAATGATGGCCGTGGGGGGCTGCGGCAGGGAGAGAAGTTCTTTCGTGGTGGCATACCCCACGCGGCGCGAAGGGGGCATAGCGCGCAGCCATTCGCTGGAGAGCCCGGCTTCCCGCAGCGCGTCCAGGTAGCCCTGTCGCCGCTGGGTGATGAATGCCTGATTATTGCTTTCGCCCAGCAGGGCGATGCGCTGATGGCCTTTCTCAATCAGCCAGCGGGTGGCCTGGTACGTGCCAGCATAGTTGTCAAAGTCGAACCATGCGTACGGCTGCGGCAGCTGACTGCGGCCAAGCGCCAGAAAAGGGAAACCGACGGCCTGCAGCTGTTCAAGTCGCGGATCGCGATCGAGCGTGTGGGCCACAATCAGCGCATCCACGCGGCGGCTTTGCACCATGCGCATATAGCTGTGCTTATCCGCCAGATCATCGTCGGCGATGAGCAGCAGGTCGATCTCATGTCGCGCCAGTTCGTGGCTAATTTCGCCGACCATGTCCATAAAAACGCTATTATTGAGTGGAACAGGATGCACGGGAAAAACGAGGCCGACGGCATCGATTTTGCCCATCTTCAGCCGGCGCGCAAACGTATTAGGTCGGTAACCACGGCGCTGGGCCTCCGCCTCCACGCGGGCGCGCGTCTCAGCAGACACATCGTCATACCCGTTGAGGGCGCGGCTGACGGTAGTGACGGACAGCCCCAGTTCTTTAGCAATGGCTTTGAGCGACATGATTTTCCGTATCTTCGTTAATTTTGTTCCGCCACCAGAAGGGCGTGGGTGTCTGGCTCCAGCGCCTTAAAGATATGCGGCTGGTCGGCAGGGTAGCAAATGTAATCGCCCGGGCCGAGTTCTTCCGCCGCGTCGATCAGGCCGACCATCGCCCGCCCCTGGGTCACGATAATATGCTCAACCGACCCCGGCGGATGCGGCTGGGAAATACGGTCTGCGCCCGGCTGCGTCAGCAGCAGATAGATATCACGACGCGCGCCCGGCGGACACGCCGCCAGCAAAATCGCCTCGTAGTTTGCCTGCCCGGCAACCACCTTGGTGCCCTCGCCGCGGCGGATCACCTGCGTGACGGGCTGCTGCGGCTCCAGTAACCGGGCAAACGGAATATCCAGCGCCACGCAAAGCGACCAGAGCGTTTCCAGGCTAGGATTGCCGTTGCCAGACTCCAGCTGAGAAAGCGTAGATTTGGCGATCCCGGCACGGCGGGCAATTTCCGCCAGTGACAGCCCGGTTCGCAGGCGTTCCCGCACCAGGCTTTTGGCGATCACGCTGATTGGCTGCGTCATAAAAACGGCCTCTGTCTCTCTATAACGAACGATTCGTTCATCTTGTAAAACGATCTTGATGCGTTCATTATAATAGAAATACGTTCGATATGGCTAAAATGATATGAAGAATCCCCTCTCTTGCCTGAAAGGCGACACGATAAAAGCGATAATTTTGGTCTGCCTCGCGGTAGGCGTGGTCGGCATGTCTTACGGCTCCCTGGCGATGGCCTACGGTTTTCCGCTGTGGGTGCCGTTTGTGCTTTCCCTCACGGTGCTGGCGGGCGCATCCGAGTTTATGTTTATCGGCATTGTGGCAAGCGGAGGTAACCCGCTGGCGGCAGCGGCCGCCGGTTTGCTGGTCAACGCGCGCCATGTGCCGTTTGGCGTGACGGTGCGTGAACTGGTGGGCAAACGGGGTTTGAGCTATCTCGGCTGTCACATCATGAACGATGAAAGCGTGGTGTTTGGCCTGTCGCAAAAAACGCCCGAGCAGCGTAAAGCGGCCTACTGGCTGTGCGGTTTAGGCGTGGCGATTATCTGGCCGGTGGGGGCGCTGCTGGGTGCCATGGTCGGTAAACTGCTGCCGGACCCGGAGACCATCGGGCTGGACGCGGTGTTTCCGGCGATCCTGCTGGCGTTAGTGGTACCCGCGTTTAAAAACCGTACCACGCTGATCCGCGCCTGCAGCGGTGCCGCGCTATCACTGGCTGCCGTGCCGTTTGCCCCGGTGGGTTTACCGGTTCTGCTCTCGTTACTCGGTCTCGCTGCGAGGAAAAAATAATGGGAAACATGACGTTTTTTATTCTCGGCATCGCCATCCTTTCTGCCGGAACCTACCTGATGCGTCTCGGCGGGGCAAAGCTGGGCAACCGGCTGGCTCTCTCTGAACGATCACAGGCGCTGCTTTCCGATGCGGCTACCGTTTTGCTGTTCTCCGTCGCGCTGGCGACCACGTTTTATGAAGGGGAACATTTTGCGGGCATGGCGCGCGTGCTGGGCGTGGGGTTCGCGGTGTTTCTGGCATGGCGAAAAATGCCGTTAATTGTGGTGATCGTCGCGGCGGCGGTGGTGACGGCGCTGCTGCGTCTGGCGGGTATAAACTAAAAAAGCGCCCCAAGGGCGCTCTTTCGACGGTATAGCGAAATTATTTGTTCAGTTCAGCGGTCATGTGTACGCGGTTACCGGTGAACGCCTGGGTAATTTTGTAGGATGACGCGCCCGCTTCCTGAGCCTGAGCCGCGATTTTCGCTTCTGCGCTATCAATGGTGGAAGCAGAGGCGGTCACTGTCTGTGCAGCGAAAGAACCGAAAGAAGTAGCCAGAGCGATTACAGCGACAAAAGTTTTGATGCTTTTCATGATATAAACCCTTTCATTAAGTTGTTTAGGTAAGGCACCGTGCCTTGATGAGATAAATACTAGCCCTCATCCTGAACAACTAAAAGCGGAAGGATTTGCTATTATCGTTCAAAATTACTGATCAACCATTAACCGCTGCGGATGGGTATAAATCGTCGCCCTGCCCGGCTTGCAGAACCCCACCAGCGTCAGATTGCAGCGCTCCGCCACCTCCACCGCCAGCGTGGTTGCCGCCGACACCGCAAACAGAATCTCCACGCCGCACATCGCGGATTTCTGCACCATCTCATAGCTGGCGCGGCTGGAAACAAGCGCCGCGCCCTGCTGCCAGAGATCGCTTTCCCCCGCACGACGGCCTAATAGCTTGTCGAGCGCGACGTGGCGGCCCACGTCCTCATGCCCTCCAGCAATATCTCCTGACGGCAATACCCACGCCGCCGCGTGCGTGCAGCCGCTCAGTTGGCCGATGGGCTGAACATCGTTGAGATTTTCCAGCGCACGGTCGAGATGCGCCAGATTGAAGGTCTGGGTAAACGGCAGTGGCGCAACGGGCTTGCCAATATCATTAAGCTGCTCAACACCACAGACACCGCACCCGGTACGCCCGGCCAGCGCGCGGCGGCGCTCTTTCAGCCCCATAAAGCGGCGGCTGGAGAGTTCGATTTGCACTTCAAGACCGTTACACGCCTGAACCACGTCCATGCCGTAGATCTCCTGCGGGTGCGAAATGATGCCTTCCGAAAGGGAAAAACCGATGGCGAACAGTTCGAGATCTTTGGGTGAGGCCATCATCACCACGTGCGAAATACCGTTGTAAACGAGGGCAACGGGCACTTCTTCAGCCAGAAAATCGGGTGTGGCATGGGTAATGTGGGGCGGTCTGCGTACCGACATTTCCACAATGCCCGCAGGCAGTGGCGATGAGCGGGTAGCACGGTTTTGTTTAGACACAGCGGTATTCCTGAACAACCACGGAAGTAGGCCTGCTATTGCAGCATAAACCGCAGGCCTTACGCATAGTATGGATCAACTTTTCGACACTCATTGTCCTACTCATTAAGAAGAGGTGCAACCCGGCCCCCGCTACACCCCTTTAACATGCAGAGCTTATAGTGTGATCAGTGTCACACTTTATAATCAACACAGTGATAATACGTTCACTTTGTATTAACGCCGTTGGAACAGGTATACCGACATTGTGGTATTCTGATGATATCCCTCGGAGAAATGAGGGATTAACGCAAATTTTTCTCCTTTGCGGTCAATTCTCAACCGCGAAGTTAAAACTACATATATAAGCAATGTCGAACAAGGAGTGACCCATGCAGGTCAGCAGAAGGCAGTTCTTTAAGATCTGCGCTGGCGGTATGGCAGGCACCACGGCGGCGGCACTGGGCTTTGCGCCCGGCGTAGCGCTGGCGGAAACACGGCAGTACAAACTGCTGCGCACCCGCGAAACCCGTAACACCTGTACGTACTGCTCCGTCGGCTGTGGGCTGTTGATGTATAGCCTCGGCGACGGTGCGAAAAACGCCAAAGCGTCTATTTTCCATATCGAAGGCGACCCGGACCATCCGGTCAACCGCGGCGCGCTGTGCCCGAAAGGGGCCGGTCTGGTGGACTTTATCCACTCCGAAAGCCGTCTGAAATTCCCGGAATATCGTGCACCTGGCTCCGATAAATGGCAGCAAATCAGCTGGGAAGAGGCGTTTGACCGCATCGCAAAACATATTAAAGAAGACCGCGATGCCAACTTTATTGAGAAGAACGCCGACGGCGTCACGGTCAACCGCTGGCTCTCCACCGGGATGCTGTGTGCTTCTGCCTCCAGCAACGAAACCGGCTATTTAACCCAGAAATTCACGCGCGCACTCGGTATGCTCGCGGTCGACAACCAGGCGCGTGTCTGACACGGACCAACGGTAGCAAGTCTTGCTCCAACATTTGGTCGCGGTGCGATGACCAACCACTGGGTCGACATCAAGAACGCCAACCTCATTGTGGTGATGGGCGGTAACGCCGCTGAAGCGCACCCTGTCGGGTTCCGCTGGGCGATGGAAGCCAAAATCCACAACGGTGCGAAACTGATTGTGATCGATCCCCGCTTTACGCGTACAGCGTCAGTGGCGGATTTCTACACCCCTATTCGTTCAGGTACTGACATCACTTTCCTGTCAGGCGTACTGCTGTACCTGATGACCAACGAAAAATACAACCGCGAATACACCGAAGCCTATACCAACGCCAGCCTGATCGTGCGTGAGGATTACCACTTCGAAGATGGCCTGTTTAGCGGTTACGACGCGGAAAAACGCAAGTACGACAAAACCAGCTGGAACTACGAGCTGGATGAGAAAGGCTTTGCGAAGCGTGACACCACCCTGCAACACCCGCGCTGCGTGTGGAACCTGCTGAAAGAGCACGTTTCCCGCTACACGCCGGAGGTTGTCGAGAACATCTGCGGCACGCCGAAGGCGGACTTCCTGAAGGTCTGCGAGCTGATCGCGGAGACCAGCGCGAAGGACAAAACCGCCTCGTTCCTGTACGCCCTCGGCTGGACGCAGCACTCCATCGGCGCGCAGAACATCCGCACCATGGCGATGGTTCAGCTCCTGCTCGGCAACATGGGGATGGCAGGCGGCGGCGTGAACGCCCTGCGCGGTCACTCCAACATTCAGGGTCTGACCGACCTCGGCCTGCTGTCTCAGAGCCTGCCGGGCTATATGAACCTGCCAAGCGAAAAACAGACCGACCTGCAAACCTACCTGACGGCCAGCACGCCTAAACCGCTGCTCGAAGGCCAGGTGAACTACTGGGGCAACTATCCGAAGTTCTTCGTCTCGATGATGAAAGCGTTCTTCGGTGATAAAGCAACGGCGGAAAACAGCTGGGGCTTTGACTGGTTGCCGAAGTGGGATAAAGGCTACGACGTTCTGCAGTATTTCGAGATGATGCACCAGGGCAAAGTGAACGGCTATCTCTGCCAGGGCTTTAACCCTGTCGCGTCGTTCCCGAACAAGAACAAGGTTGTTGAGTCGCTGTCAAAACTGAAGTTCCTGGTGACGATTGACCCGCTCAATACCGAGACCTCGACCTTCTGGCAGAACCACGGCGAATCAAACGACGTCGATCCGTCGAAGATTCAGACCGAAGTGTTCCGCCTGCCGTCTACCTGCTTCGCGGAAGAGAATGGTTCTATCGTCAACTCCGGCCGCTGGCTGCAGTGGCACTGGAAAGGCGCGGACGCCCCGGGCATCGCCATGAACGACGGCGAGATCCTGGCCGGTATCTTCTTACGCCTGCGTAAGATGTATGCGGCAGAAGGCGGCGCGAACCCTGAGCCGGTGCTGAATATGACCTGGAACTACTCGACGCCGGAAAATCCTGCGCCGGAAGAAGTGGCCATGGAGAGCAACGGTAAGGCGCTGGCGGACGTTATCGACCCGGCCACCGGCGCGGTTCTGGCGAAGAAAGGCGACCAGCTCAGCACCTTCGCCCACCTGCGCGATGACGGTACCACCTCCAGTGGCTGCTGGATCTTTGCCGGTAGCTGGACGCCGAAAGGCAACCAGATGGCCAACCGCGACAACGCCGACCCGTCGGGCCTCGGCAATACGCTGGGCTGGGCATGGGCATGGCCGCTGAACCGCCGCATCCTCTATAACCGTGCCTCCGCTGACCCGCAGGGTAACCCGTGGGATCCGAAGCGTCAGCTGCTGAAGTGGGACGGCGCGAAATGGGGCGGCGTGGATATTCCGGACTACAGCACTGCCGCACCAGGCAGCGACGTTGGGCCGTTTATCATGCAGCCTGAAGGGATGGGGCGCCTGTTTGCTATCGACAAGATGGCGGAAGGGCCGTTCCCGGAACACTACGAGCCGTTTGAGACGCCGCTGGGCACCAACCCGCTGCACCCGAACGTTGTCTCTAACCCGGCAGCGCGTATCTTCAAGGGCGACTTTGAAGCGCTGGGTAAAAAAGACAAGTTCCCGTACGTGGGCACCACTTACCGTCTGACCGAACACTTCCACTACTGGACCAAGCACGCGCTGCTTAACGCCATCGCGCAGCCGGAACAGTTTGTGGAGATCGGCGAGAAGCTGGCGAACAAGCTCGGCATTGCCCATGGTGATACCGTGAAGGTCTCCTCTAACCGCGGCTACATCAAGGCCAAGGCGGTGGTGACCAAGCGTATTCGCACGCTGAACGTTCACGGTCAGCAGGTGGATACCATCGGCATCCCAATTCACTGGGGCTATGAGGGCGTGGCGAAGAAAGGGTTCATTGCGAACACCCTGACGCCGTTCGTCGGCGATGCGAACACGCAGACGCCGGAGTTTAAGGCCTTCCTCGTGAACGTGGAAAAGGTGTAACGGAGACGACTTATGGCTTATCAATCTCAAGACATTATCCGTCGTTCCGCGACTAACGGTTTCACGCCCGCGCCTCAGGCGCGGGACCACCAGCAGGAAGTGGCGAAGCTGATCGACGTGACCACCTGTATCGGCTGTAAAGCCTGTCAGGTGGCATGCTCTGAGTGGAACGACATCCGTGACGAAGTGGGTCACAACGTCGGGGTGTACGACAACCCGGCAGACCTGACCGCCAAGTCCTGGACGGTAATGCGTTTCTCGGAAGTGGAGCAGAACGACAAACTGGAATGGCTTATCCGCAAAGACGGCTGTATGCACTGCGCGGATCCGGGCTGCCTGAAGGCGTGTCCGTCAGAAGGGGCTATCATTCAGTATGCCAACGGCATCGTCGACTTCCAGTCCGAGCAGTGCATTGGCTGCGGCTACTGCATCGCGGGCTGTCCGTTCGACGTGCCGCGCATGAACCCGGAAGACAACCGCGTCTACAAATGTACCCTGTGCGTTGACCGCGTTAACGTGGGCCAGGAGCCTGCATGCGTGAAGACCTGCCCAACCGGCGCTATCCACTTTGGCTCCAAAGAGGATATGAAAACGCTGGCGGCAGAGCGCGTGGGCGAGTTGAAAACCCGTGGTTATGACAACGCGGGCCTGTACGATCCGGCCGGGGTTGGCGGTACGCACGTGATGTACGTGCTGCACCACGCCGACAAGCCGAACCTGTATCACGGCCTGCCGGAGAACCCGGAAATCAGCGCCACCGTGAAGTTCTGGAAAGGCATCTGGAAACCGCTGGCCGCGGTGGGCTTTGCTGCCACCTTCGCAGCGAGCATCTTCCACTACGTCGGCGTCGGTCCGAACCGTGCGGAAGAGGAAGACGACAACCTGCATGAAGAGAAAGACGAGGTGCGCAAATGAGAAAACGTGACACCATCGTGCGCTACACCGCGCCGGAACGCATCAACCACTGGGTCACCGCCTTCTGCTTCATGCTGGCGGCGATAAGCGGGCTGGGGTTCTTCTTCCCCTCCTTCAACTGGCTGATGCAGATCCTGGGCACGCCGCAGCTGGCGCGCATCCTTCACCCGTTCGTGGGTGTGGTGATGTTTGCCTCGTTTATCATCATGTTTTTCCGCTACTGGCACCATAACCTAATCAATCGGGATGATATCTTTTGGGCGAAGAATATTCGTAAGATCGTCGTCAACGAGGAAGTGGGTGATACCGGGCGTTATAACTTCGGCCAGAAATGCGTATTCTGGGCGGCGATTATCTTCCTGGTCCTGTTGCTGGTGAGCGGCGTGATCATCTGGCGTCCGTACTTTGCGCCTGCTTTCTCAATCCCGGTGATCCGATTTGCGCTAATGCTGCATTCATTTGCCGCAGTGGCGTTAATTGTGGTTATCATGGTGCATATTTACGCCGCCCTCTGGGTGAAAGGCACCATTACCGCGATGGTGGAAGGATGGGTAACCAAAACGTGGGCGAAGAAACATCACCCGCGCTGGTACCGTGAAGTCCGCCAGAAACAGGAAAAGTCATCTGAATGAGTATTCGCATAATCCCGCAAGATGAGCTGGGGTCGAGCGAGAAACGTACGGCGGAGTATATTCCGCCGTTGTTATTCCCCAGACTCAAGAACCTCTACAACCGCCGCGCAGAGCGTCTGCGCGAGCTGGCAGAGAACAACCCGCTGGGCGATTTTCTGCGTTTTGCCGCGCTGGTCGCCCATGCGCAGGAGGTGGTGCTGTACGATCACCCGCTGCAAATGGACCTGACCGCGCGCATCAAAGAAGCTAACGAGCAGGGCAAGCCGCCGCTGGATATTCACGTCCTGCCGCGCGACAAGCACTGGCATAAGCTGCTGCATTCGCTGATTGCCGAGCTGAAGCCGGAAATGAGCGGCACGGCGCTGGCTGTCATTGAGAACCTGGAAAAAGCCTCTGACTTGGAGCTGGAAGAGATGGCGAGCGCGCTGTTTGCCTCCGACTTCTCGCTGGTCAGCAGCGATAAAGCGCCGTTTATCTGGGCCGCGCTGTCGCTCTACTGGGCGCAAATGGCGAGCCTGATCCCGGGCAAAGCCCGCGCCGAATACGGCGAAGCGCGCCAGTTCTGCCCGGTGTGCGGCTCAATGCCGGTCTCCAGCATGGTGCAGATTGGGACCACGCAGGGGCTGCGCTACCTGCACTGCAACCTGTGTGAAACCGAGTGGCACGTGGTGCGCGTGAAGTGCAGCAACTGCGAGCAGACTCGCGATCTCAACTACTGGTCGCTGGAAAATGAAGACGCGGCGGTGAAAGCCGAAAGCTGCGGCGACTGCGGAACCTACCTGAAGATCCTGTATCAGGAAAAAGACCCGAAAGTCGAAGCGGTGGCCGACGATCTCGCCTCGCTGATTCTGGATGCGAAGATGGAGCAGGAGGGCTTTGCCCGCAGCTCGATCAACCCGTTCCTGTTCCCGGGCGAAGGGGAGTAATCTCCGTGAGAGTGCCGGGCGGCGCGAGCTTGCCCGGCCTACACCTGGTAAGGCGTAAGGACCTCGTCAATACCCGCAAAAACTTTCGTGTTGCGAGAAATCAACGGACATTTTCTGCTCTGCGCTGTAGCCAGGATGATAGCATCAGGCAGTTTCATTCCATGCTTCTCACGTAGTAAAACGCTTCTTTCCGCGATATCCCGAGACACATCAATAATTTCAAAAGCGCCCATCACGGCTGCCGTTTTCGCTTCATGACCATGCCTGCGAGCGCCCACCATCACTTCCATCCAGGTAATTAAGCTGATGGCTCGATGCGACGCGGTATGCTCAATCGCATCCGCAGCTTCAACACGGTTGTTGAAGAGATCAATGAGAATATTGGTATCAAATACTGCCATGTGCTCCATGATTACCACTCCTCACGCAGCTTGCGTTCATACTCAAGCCCGTCCTCTTTTCTGTCTCCCCACAGACCAAGCGCATTTCGGATAACAGAAGAACTCTGCTGGTCGAGATACAGCTCTATCGCTTCGCGAAGCAGTTCAGCACGTGGTTGATTTCGCAATTGCTTGAGGTTATCCAAACGTTGAATCACGTCATCAGACAAATCGATAAGTATTCTGCCCATATCAAGTTCCGCCAAAACGCTCATATATCACCTTAGTATATCATCTTTGGTTAATTTTCAGGCAAAATACTCTTTATCAATTTAGGGTGAAAGGACGTTTTTTAGGGAATGATCGATTTTGCGAGCCGCTTTCCACAATATGCACCTCTCAACATTTCTCTATTTTCATCTGCTGTAAACCAGGCTATAAACTGTATAAAAACACAGTAAAAGGACGTAACCATGGCTCTGGAGAAGGGTATTGATAAGCTGGTACAGGAGTTTATTGCCGCAGGAAGACCTTCCTCGCGAAAGCAGAGTATTGATGACCGGAGAAGCGGATATGTCGCCAGCACAGCGCTGGCCGGGGAAAAAGAAACTCGTGTCCAGATTGAAACGCTTGTTCTTGAGGATTTGACCTTTCGGGTCTTTTCGCCTGTCAATGCCCCTGAAACGTTACCTTGTGCCCTCTACTATCATGGCGGTTGTTTTGTCAGCGGTGGGTTTGAAACCCATGATAATCAGCTTCGCCAACTGGCGTTTTACGGTAACTGTCGGGTCATTGCGGTTCAGTACAGACTCGCACCCGAGCATACCTTCCCCGCTGCGCATGACGATGCAGAGAGAGCGGCAGATCTTGTCTGACAAAATGCAGAACAATTAGGTGTGGATAAAAACCGGATTACACTTTGTGGAGACAGCGCGGGAGGCCATCTTGCGCTGGTAACATCATTGCGGCTTAAGGCCAAAGGTCTCTGGGATCCCGCACAACTCATTCTTATCTACCCATGCTCGACGCTACGGCCAGTTTTGAAAGCTATACCCTCATGGCATGGATTACGTGATTACTCGCGATACCCTTTTGAGCGGCTATGAAATGTATCTGGCTGGAGCCGACCGTCAGCATCCTGAAGTCAGCCCGCTGTGGCGCAACGACTTTAGCGGTCTGCCAAAGGTCCACATTGTTACCGCTGAGTATGATCCGTTACGCGACGAAGGCGAGGCGCTTTGTCAGCGCCTCACGGAGCAAGGCGTGAAGTGTACCGCTCAACGATGGCGGGGTGTAATACACGGCTTCTTTCAGTTGAGTGGAATTAGCCAGTCAGCGCGAGACGTTATGCGAGATATTGCCTGGCGCATTAACCATGCCGGACGAGAGTGAGAAGGAGACTACTCCTCCTCGTTCCCGCCCTCTTCATAAGCGCCATACGGCTTCGCAGGAAGAACGATATAGGTGCCTTCAAACACCGCGCCCGGCGTTTCATCGCCGAACAGCTCAACCTGCATCTGCACGCGCGCTTTGCGGCCACGTGCCAGACGATCAAGATCGCCGCCCAGCGCGCCAAGGTCCGCCACCGCGCTCGGCTTGCCGCTGATCGGCGCACTGTAGCGAATGTGGGCATCGGCCAGAATAATGGTGCCGCCAAGATGCCGCTCGCGCAGCATTAGCCAGATCAGCCCCCAGCCGGTGAGCGTCGCCAGGGAAAACAGGCTGCCGGCAAACAGGGTGTGGTGAGGGTTCTGATTGCCGGTTTCCGGCATGGTGGTAATGAATTTTTGCCCGGTGTACTGCTGAATGCGCACGCCCATCTTTTCACTCAGAGGGATGTGTTCATACCAGGCCTGCTGCAGCTGCCCGCACCAGTCCGCGCGATGAAGAATATCGTCCAGCGTGGCGATGGGTTTGATCATCAAAAAGTGGCGAATCGGCGTGGTTTGCGGGGCGGTGATTTCACCCTGGTTAACAAAACCGAGTTTGGCAAAAAACTCCACGGCATCTTCCCGGGCGCTACAGGTGACGCGCTTAACGCCTTCCTGACGGGCGACGGACTCCAGCGTCATCGCCATTAGCGTCCCCAGCCCTTTATCCTGCACGGAAGGGTGAACCGCCATAAAACGAATCGACGCTTCGTTATCAGCGTTGATATACAGTCGCCCGACGGCGACGAGGTTGCCCTCTTCGTCCATCACCATCTGATGATGGGCCATCGCATCCCAGGCGTCGCGTTCAGATCCTTTTGGCTGATGCAGTGGCTTGCGCAGCATTTCCCAGCGGAACTGGTAATACGCTTCTAACTCTTCTTCCGTTTGCGGTACTCGAAGGTGATACATAGCTGTACTCTCTCTTGTTACCCGCGGCCACGCCGCCAGTTGGCTCATACCTGGAGCCAGAATGTGACGGGGCCATCGTTCACCAGCGAGACCTGCATATCTGCAGCGAATCGTCCGGTTTGCGTATTCATTTCCTGTTGGCGACAACGCTCAACAAAGTATTCGTAAAGTGCTTCTGCACGATCCGGCGCGGCGCCTTTAGAGAAACTTGGGCGCATGCCGCGCTCGGTATCCGCTGCCAGCGTAAACTGGGAAACCACCAGCACGCTGCCGCCCGCCTGCTGGACGTTCAGATTCATCTTGCCTTCCGCATCGCTGAATATGCGGTAGCCCAGCACGCGCTCGCATAAGCGGTTCGCTTTTTGTTCGTCATCATCCTTTTCGACACCTAACAACACCAAAAGTCCTGGGCCAATTTCACCCGTCACCTCTCCCTCCACGGTGACGCTGGCACGGGTTACGCGCTGTATCAATGCAATCATGGTTGGTCTGCTTCTAATTGTTTTTCAGCTTCTGCTGCTTTTTTAAGTTCGCGGTATACGCCGAGAGTGACAGTTATTTCGGCGCCAAGCAAGACGATACACCAGGTCCAGTAAACCCAGACAAACAAAATGGGGATCACCGCCAGCACGCCGTAAATCAGCTGATAAGACGGGAACATGGTGATGTAAAGGGCAAACCCTTTTTTACCCAGTTCAAAAAGCACTGCCGCCACCAGCGCCCCAACTACCGCATCGCGGTTAGGCACGCGCGTGGTCGGTACAACGCTATAGAGCAGCCAGAACGAGAGCCAGGACAGGATCAGCGGAAAAATACGCAGCACGTTATCAATCACGCTGTTTAAATCACTCGCCCAGCGCAAGGAGAGAAGATACGAACTGATTGCCAGACTCGCCCCAGCCAGCAACGGCCCCAGCGTTAAAATCATCCAGTAGACGGCAAATGAATAGACCTTAGGACGGATTTTTTTGCTTCGCCAGATGGTGTTAAGCGCGCTGTCGATAGAGTACATCAGCAGCAGCGCGGTGACGATAAGGCCGCACGCCCCCACCGCCGTCATCTTGCTGGAGTTGGCAACAAACTGCTCGATGTAGTTCTGGATAACATCCCCGGTGGCCGGGATGAAGTTCGCGAAGACGAAATGGCGAAGCTGCAGGCTAACGTCCGCGAACATCGGGAATGCGGAAAAGAGCGCAAAGATAACCGCCACCAGCGGCACTAATGAGAGCAACGACACGTAGGCGAGGTTACCTGCCAGCGTGGTCATGTTGTCCTCATCAATGCGGTGCCAGAGCAACTTCAGCCAGGCCCTCAACGGGCGAGTATGATGCGTGGCTTTTTGATGAACGGTTTTTAGCATAACTGCTTCGCAAAGTAGTTCGGTATCGTCTCTTTTCCGGTCACCAGAATTGACGTGATACCCAACTGGTTAGCTCCCTCTATATTATCGGCGTTGTCATCGAAAAAGACCGCATCGGCCGCGGTGAATCCCTCTGCCTGCAAAACAGCCTGATAAATTCGCGCTTCAGGCTTACGCATACCCATCTCTTGGGAAAGATAGATCTTATCTGCCGCCGCCTTAACTTCGGGGTATTCCTCTGGCCAGAAGGTCGTGTGCAGACGGTTGGTGTTAGACAACACGACCACCCGGTGCCCCTGCTCGCGCAGTTTGTGCATAATGTCGATCACTTCCGGACGGATCGCGACGAATACCGCCTGCCAGCCGTGAGAAAATTGTTCATAGCTTAACGAAAGCCCCATCTCCTGGCAGAAGCGTTCAGCAAACTCTTCATCGCTAATCTCGCCGCGTTCATGCTGATGGAAGGTCTCACCCATCGCGAAATCCTGCTTTAACGTCGCCAGCGGCACACGGCTAAAGTCGCTCCAGGCACCCAGCACCCGGTTAAAATCGATATCGACGATTACGTTTCCTAAGTCAAAGATATAAAGCATGTTTATCTCCTTTCGCCGTGGAGAGATAACTGTAGCGGGAATCACGAGATTTGACTATGCGTGCCGTCTAAGGTGTGCGATTGATTTTTACGGCGCGTTTTTACGGCAGTACAGCGAAGGGACGTTCGACGCGGCAAAAAGCCACGCTCCACGGTACTCATCAATCATCAGGCTCAGATCTCTTCCCGGCGTGCGATAAAAACCCGGTAGCGTTGCATTGATATCTGCCCCATCCGCACTATCGGCGAAGGTTTTAACAATACGATCGTTATTCAATACGCGCGCGTTCTGGTGATCGCTGTAGTGGAAATAGATGGTGCGGTTGACTTCAGAAACCACGTGACCAAACAGTTTACCGTTAATGACAGCGGTCCCTTCCCGATGCTGCATTCGCCATGAAACCGTTCCTACAAATCGGTTTTTACCAATCGTCCATTCCACATCACCTGTACAGCGTATCGGCGCACTCGAAAAATGCGAATACGCTAGCCAGCCGCTGGTAATAGCAGCCCCCAGCAACGCCGCCAGCAAAATAATACGATTCCCGAGTGTCATCATTGCTCATGCGCCCAAAAATAATGCGTGGTACATAACGCTGCCGCGTCATGTCGCGCATCGTTATTACAGACAAACGCCGCGATTCGCTCCGTTTTACTATAGCCGATGAGAAAAATGTATCGGTTCCCGGCACACAGGCTGGGGTAATTTTTTAACAAGCGAAGGTAATGGTCCTGCATATGTTCATTAGGTGCATAAAAGAGTTGGCAGGCGTTGGTCGTGCTGCCCATTGAAAGTGGAATGTAGTGACTAAACGGCATGTTCTGGTGATGTTTATATAATATGACCCCGTTAATAAGCGCGATCAGAAAAAGCGCAGCGGTGGCTATTATTAACCACGCCGGCTTCTTCATCGCGGTGCCTTCGGCTATTGCCGCGTCTTCACTGGCAATTACCGGCTCGGCGGTTGGGGTAAATACTTCAACCTGGGTGGCTTCGGAAAGCGTCAGCCCGCGACGCGAAATCGTTTTTACCGTATCGCGCGGTAACCCCACTTCAGCCAGCGCATTGCGCAATGTCAAAATGGCCTGGTAAAAGGTATTCGGTGTGGTGACATCGTTACGCTCACCCCATCCCACCACCATTAACTGATTTTGCGAAATTATTTCGCCAGGATGGGTAACGAGATAAAGAAAGCAGAGATTGGCAGGAAGCTGCAAATGTATCGTGCGCCCGGTAATATGATTCGCCAGGGTTTTGTTTTCCGGGTCATACTCGACCAGCTTGTTAATAAGATACAATTTCACTTTCCTCTGCAATAACAATATTTAACCCCACAAACCCAAAAAACATACGTATATTTAACAACAGTATAGGTCAGAAGGATTAGAGCGCGACACACCTGTACCTAAGATTAGAAACATCGCATTATTTTTCAATTGATTACAAGTCGGTTTTCTTAGGTGAGCCTCAGCTAAAAGGACATAATGAGATTTCATTACACTTCACCAGGTCAAATAATTATATTGAGCCACACGTTGAGAAAAGACTGACGTTCAGGCAGATCGAGGTGACGAATCTTTAGCTATTAGTGCTATTTCGTCAATTTCCTTCCAGGGTTGTTTTTGCCGAATAATCTTAATGGATTGATGAATATTCCTGGGTAAGGTCTGGTAATCAATGTTCTGTCGCTATGTCTGCGGCCTGCAAGAATAGAGACAGCCAGGAATTTATTTTCTCTGGCATTATTTCTCATAAATACGACAGAAACGCTGGATATGTTTCAAGATTGACACATTTGAAAGGCAATGAAATATTGATAATGAAAATAAGACAGGAGTGGACTGGATGATAACATCGTCGCGAAAGGTTGTCCGCTGTATAAGCTGCGAATTGTCCTGTCAGTTATTTCCGGATAACACGGTGCGTTCACAATACTGTGGCAGCGCCTCCTTCGCAGTTTGGCCGGTGGGAAATCATTTCCTGCAACTTGCAGTAGAAAATAAAATATTGTCTGGGAACAAGAATCATTTATTACGCGGATTTATTTTTGTAGATTTTGCGATGTATAACCTGCGCCTGCTTGTCGATCCGCAATGGATTGAACATCTGGCGATGACCAACATGCACATCGTGCTTATCGCGGACCGTAAACTGGAGGCGTTGGCTCACTACTTTTTCGCTCACCATAGTGAAATAAAGGGAATTATTTATTCAGATGACGATAACGCTATATTGCAGGAAAAAATTAACCATCTTTTTTCCGGCAGGCGAGTGAGCAGCAGGCGTGGTAATACCCTGAACACTGTTGAATTCACTTTACTTAACAGACTTATTTCAGGGGTGTGCCTCCGGGAGATAATAAAAACAACCAGCGTTGATGTGAAAAAAATTTACGTTCATAAAATACGATTAGAGAGGAAGTTAGGTACCAGCATTCATAAAATACTCGTTTCTATTTTGTAATTTCAACTTCTTAACATACCCACATTTTATGGTGTGGAGGATGTTTTACACCTGAAAGAAAGGGGGCAGTTATGCCATATTTATTGAAACATTCACCTGTCGCCGTTGCGATTTCGCTGGCACTATCGTCAGCGCTATTTACCGCGAATGCTGCAGTTATCGATTTTGCTAATTTACCAGCCACCGGAGCAGTAACGGATTTGCCTGCGGAAATACAGGCGCTGATTCCTGCAACGGCAAACGCGAACTTTAGCAAAAATACCAGCGATCCTAACTATGTCTACCAGTACAGCCCGGGCAATATTCCAGTCTACGGGGATGGGATCACTCTCGAAGGGCCGGGGGCGGAAGCCTTTGAGCACTCCGTGACCGTTATTCAGAACTCCACGTCCGGCAGCCCGGGGGTGATATTTGGTGACGACCTGACTATTCGTACCCAGTCAAAAGCGGCTGCCAATAACGGTAAAGATGTCGACGGTATTCGTACCCACGGTATGAACACGCCGAATAACCCGGTATTTATCATTACCGGCGACCGCACCCACATTTACGTTAATGGCCAAAGCGGCGATGGCATCAATGCCGGGTACAGCTCCTTCAGCCAGGGTTCTCTCGGCTCCGCCAATATTTATGTGGGTGACGATCTCTATATCGAAACCACCGGCAGTACCGGTCGCGGTATTAGCGCCTATGCACTGAATGATGCCTCGAAGGCCAAAAATAACATTGTCGTCGGCGATCGTGCGCATATTGTGACGCGGGGTACCTACGCCGAGGGGATTCGTACCAACCAGAGCGGCTCATCCGTCCGTCTGGGGGATGAGGCCACCATCGAAACATTTGGCACCTCGGCCTACGGCCTGTATGCGGGTTCTGCCTCCAGAATCGAGCTGGGAAAAAAAGCGACCATTACCACCGACGCAGCCAGTGCCTCCGGCGTGTACTCTACCGGCTCGTCAACCATCACCCTTGATGAAGGCGCGACCATCACCACCAACGGTGCCAGCGCGCATGGCATCTACGCTTACACAGCAGCGGTAAATGTGGGAGATAACGTCACCATTGCGGTCAACAGCAGCGAGAAAACCAGCAGCTCCGCCCAGGCACCGCACGGGATGTATGCCTGGTCACGCGGCGTGATAACGCTCGACGGTGGGGCAACCATTACCACCGCAGGCCAGCGCGACCAGGGTAGCTATGCCCTGAACGCCAGCAATGGCGGAATTATTGATGCCTCTGCAGGCGGAAAATTCCTCCTTAACGGCGATATCCTCGCCGCAGGTGGCGTCGCGGCCAACAGTACCCTTCCGGCACAAAACAGTACCATTACGTTGACAATGGGTAACAGCTCGCTGTGGAACGGAGCATCGTACATAGAACGCAACGCTGCCGGGACCGGTACTCTCGCGCTTACGATGAATGATGCCGTCTGGAATATGCGTGACAGCTCAACGCTGACCAGCCTGACCCTGAACGCGGGCGGCACGATAAATTTCCAGCATAATGAGGACGTGGCCTGGCAAACCCTGACCATCAACGAGGATTACACAGGCAACGGCGGCAAGCTGGTTTTCAATACCGTGCTGTCTGACGATACCTCTGAAACTGACAGGCTGATTGTTGAAGGAAACACATCCGGTCGCACCGCGGTTGACGTAAACAACATTGGTGGTGCAGGCGCACAAACCGTTGAAGGGATTGAAATAGTCAGCGTTGGCGGCAACTCGGAGGGAACGTTTGAGAAGGCCAGCCGTATCGTAGCGGGGGGTTATGACTATAACGTTGTGCAGAAAGGTAAGAACTGGTTTCTGACCAGCCTGGCTGAACCCGTTGACCCTCCTGTTGACCCGGTAGATCCCCCTGTTGACCCGGTAGACCCACCGGTCGACCCCGTCGACCCGCCTGTTGACCCGGTAGATCCACCTGTTGATCCTGTCGACCCGCCTGTCGTCCCGGTAGATCCGCCCGTCGACCCGGTGATTCCGCCGCAAGAACCGGTACCGCCACCTGCGCCGCCGAAAAGCGAGCATCAGTATCGCCCAGAATTTGGCAGCTATCAGGCAAACAGCTATGCGGCAAATACGCTGTTTATGACCCGCCTGCACGATCGTCTGGGTGAAACGCAGTACACCGACATGCTCACCGGCGAGCAAAAAGTGACGAGCCTTTGGATGCGTAACGTCGGCGGGCATGCGCGTTTCAACGACGGCAGCGGCCAGCTAAAAACGACAGCCAACCGTTACGTACTGCAGTTAGGTGGCGATATCGCCCAATGGAGCACAGATGGCCTGGACCGCTGGCATCTTGGCCTGATGGCGGGCTACGGTAACAGCCAAAGCCGGAGCGCTTCCAGCCTGACCGGATACCACTCACGTGGCGAAGTGAATGGCTATAGCGTAGGTCTGTACGGTACCTGGTACGCAAACGAAGCCAATAAAAGCGGCACCTACGTTGATAGCTGGGTGTTGTATAACTGGTTTGACAATAAGGTGATGGGGCAGGACCAGGCGACCGAGCGTTATCGCTCCAGCGGCATAACCGCCTCTGTCGAAGCGGGCTATAGCGTTAAGGTGGGTGAAAGCGGCCGCAACAGCTACTGGATCCAGCCGAAGGCGCAGGCCGTTTGGATGGACGTGCAGGCTGACGACCATCGCGAGCGTAACGGCACGCGGGTGAAAGACGAAACCCAGGGCAACCTGATGACGCGTCTCGGCGTGAAGGCCTATATCAGCGGACATAACGCGATGGATGACGCTAAATCACGCACCTTCCAGCCGTTTATTGAAGCGAACTGGATCCACAATACCCAGACCACGCGCATCCGCATGGATGACGTCAGCAATGAGATGCGCGGTACGCGCAATATTGGTGAGTTAAAGACGGGCGTAGAGGGGCAGATTACCCCGCAGCTTAGCGTCTGGGGCAATGTGGCACAGCAGATTGGCGATAAAGGCTACAGCGATACGCAGGGAATGCTGGGAATAAAATACAGCTTCAAATAACAAAAAAGCCGCTGAGAAATCAGCGGCTTTTTGCTTCAGGCGATATCATCGCTGGTACAGGCCAGCACCGTTTCAACCTTGCTGGATTTCAGATGATTTTGCAGCGCCGAGCCGGGCATCTCATCGGTGAAAAGAGCCGTTGTCTGCGCCACGTTGCCAATTTCCACCGCGGCGGATGCGTTAAATTTCGTATGATCGGCCGCCAGCAAAATGTGGCGAGCGTGGGCCATCATGGTTTTCACCACGCTGGCTTCATTTACGTCAAACTCCATCATCGCGCCGTCGTGCTCAATCGCCCCGACGCTGGTCACGAGATAGTCCGCCCGAAAACCAGACACAAACGCCGTCGCCGCAGGCCCGATAATGCCGCCGTTGTGCGGGCGCAGCGTGCCGCCGGGCACCATCACTTCAAAGCGCGGGTTCTTATACAAAATATGCGCCACCCGCAGGCTGTTGGTGATAATGCGCAGGTGGTTATGGTTTAGCAGCGCCCGGGCAACGTGCTCCACGGTCGTGCCGATCGTGATGAAAATAGTTGAGCCATCGGGAATATAGTCCGCAATGGCTTCGGCTATCGCCCGCTTCTCTTCAGTAAGCGACACTTCGCGCTGCTCGAAGGCCGTGTTCACCACGCTTGACGCTCTGCCCGCCCCGCCATGATGACGCGTGATCAGCCCCTGCTCGCTCAGCTTGCGGATATCCCGACGCACCGTTTGCGTGGAGACATCCAGCAGTTGCGCCAGCTCATCAATGTTCATATAGCCGCGATCGGCAATCAGCGTCAGCAGCTGATCGTGACGCGGGTTGCCGGTCAGTTCGGTAAGGCTCATAGGCTGTCCTCTGAAAACCATCACGCTCCGCATTTTATACAAAAAGTGACAAAAAAGAGCGGGTTTGATCACAGTCGGGTATACCCGCGCGCCCGCCGGGCTTTGTGCATTTCAGGGCTGCGACGGCGCTGGCAAAACGCACGGCGTCTGCGGCGGTGGATTGCTGCCCCAGGCTGAACGCCAGCGCGCCGTGAAAAACGTCGCCCGCGCCAGTGGTATCCACCACCTTCACCTCAAAGCCGGATTGATGACACAAGGCGCCGTTTTCCAGCCAGTAGCAGCCGTCTCGCCCCTGAGTGACATACACATGTCCATTTGTGAGCGTTTGTGCTTTTTTAAGGGCATCTTCTGCTTTATCCAACTGAGTTAGTCGCCGCAGGCCCGGCGCGGAGAAGGCCGCGTGGTCGCTTAAGGCTATCAGCTCCGCGATGTCCTGCGGGGTAACGTCGGCATCAAGCAAAGTAGGAACGCCCTGCTGACGGGCCAGGGTAAACGCCTGTTTTGCCCCGTCATGCCAGCGCACGTCTGCTAACACGATATCCCATTGCGAGAAGTCGATTTCATGCAGCCAGTCTGCCTCGGCGGGCAGATCGGGGCTGGGGTAGTTGGCAATCACTCGTTCTCCGCCTGCGTCCACCAGCACCGCGGATTGTGACGATCGGGCACCTTTAAACACGCGTGTATAGCGGGTGTTCACCCCCAGGGATTCCAGCTCCGCCAGCAGCCGTCTGCCGGTATCGTCGTCCCCCACCCGGCCAATAAAATCCACTTCCGCACCCAGTTTTGCCGCGGCCACCGCCGCCGTGGCCGCCGGACCGCCGCCCACTTCCGTATAGTCTTTCGCGACATATTTCCCTCCTTCCTTAGGTAAATCATCGAGATACCAGATGCGATCCAGCGCGGTAATGCCGACACAAACGATGCGAGTCATGGTGATTCCTTCTGCGATTTCTGATGCCTTCATTTTAATTTCACCAAATGTTTAAAAAGTGACCCGTGTCAATTTTTTGACCATAAATTACAAATACGATCAAAAACAGACAACAAAAACGCGCAGAAATTGACACAATGTGACAGGAGAGAGGCATGTCAGCAATCGCATTTATCGGTTTAGGGCAGATGGGCGCGCCAATGGCGAAGAATCTGTTGAAGCAAGGCCACCAGCTTAACGTGTTTGACGTGAACCCGCAGGCGGTTCAGGCGCTGGTAGAGAGCGGCGCACGGGCGGCGGCTACGCCTGCTCAGGCCGCAACGGACGCCGAATTCGTCATTACCATGCTGCCAAACGGCGACCTGGTGCGCAGCGTGCTGTTCGGCGAGCACGGCGTGTGCGAAGGGTTATCCCGCGACGCACTGGTGATTGATATGTCCACCATCCACCCGCTGCAAACCGACGCGCTGATCCGCGACATGGCTGAACGAGGCTTCAGCCTGATGGACGTGCCCGTGGGACGCACGTCTGACCATGCCATCGCCGGCACGCTGCTCCTGCTGGCGGGCGGCACCGCGCAGCAGGTGGAACGCGCCCCCCCCGTCTTAATGGCGATGGGCAATGAGCTGATTAACGCCGGCGGGCCGGGCATGGGCATCCGCGTGAAGCTCATCAATAACTACATGAGCATCGCCCTGAACGCGCTTTCCGCCGAGGCGGCCGTGCTGTGTGAAGCACTTGGCCTCTCCTTTGACGTGGCGCTGAAGGTGATGAACGGCACGCCGGCGGGTAAAGGTCACTTCACCACCTCATGGCCGAACAAGGTGCTGAAAGGCGATCTTTCACCCGCCTTCATGATCGACCTTGCGCATAAAGATCTGGGGATCGCCCTGGACGTGGCTAACCAGCTCCACGTTCCGATGCCGCTGGGCGCGGCGTCCCGCGAAGTTTACAACCAGGCTCGCGCCGCCGGGCGCGGGCGCGAAGACTGGACGGCCATTCTTGAACAGGTTCGCGCATCTGCCGGGCTGAAAAAATCACACTGATACGAAAGGACTGAGGAATGACGATGTACACCCTGAAAGATATCACCCGACCTTCCGGCGGTTTTGCAATGCTGGCCGTGGATCAGCGCGAAGCGATGCGCCTGATGTTTGCCGCCGCAGGCGCGCCGGTGCCGGTAACCGACCAGCACCTGACGGATTTTAAGGTCAACGCGGCGAAGATCTTGTCGCCGTACGCCTCTGCCATTCTCGTCGACCAGCAGTTCTGCTATCGCCAGATTGTGGAGCAGCAGGCCGTAGCCAACAGCTGCGCGATGATTGTGGCGGCCGACGAGTTTATTCCGGGGAACGGTATTCCGGTCGACAGCGTGGTGATCGACAAAAGCATCGACGCCCAGGCGGTCAAACGCGACGGCGGCAAGGCGCTGAAGCTGCTGGTGCTGTGGCGTAGCGATGAAGATCCGCAGCAGCGCCTGGAGATGGTGAAAGCGTTCAATACGCTGTGCCACGACAACGGGCTGCTGAGCATTATCGAGCCGGTGGTGCGTCCGCCACGTCGCGGAGCCGAATTTAACCGCGAACAGGCGATTATCGATGCGGCTAAAGAGCTGGGCGACAGCGGTGCCGACCTTTACAAGGTGGAGATGCCGCTGTTCGGCAAGGGCACGCAGCAGGAACTGCTGGCGGCCTCGCAGAAGCTGAACGAGAACATCGCCATGCCGTGGGTGATCCTCTCCTCCGGTGTGGACGATAAGCTGTTCCCGCGCGCCGTGAGCGTGGCGATGCAGGCTGGGGCATCGGGCTTTTTAGCCGGTCGCGCCGTCTGGTCATCGGTGATTGGCCTGCCGGATACCGAGCTGATGCTGCGTGATATTTCCGTACCAAAACTTCAGCGTCTGGGTGAGATCGTCGACGAAATGATGGCTCGCCGTTAAGAAAGGACCCGAACATGAAATGGTTTAACACCCTGAGCCACAACCGCTGGCTCGAACAAGAGACCGACCGCATTCTTGATTTCGGCAAAAACGCCGCCGTACCGACCGGCTTTGGCTGGCTGGGCAATAACGGGCAGGTGCGCAGCGATATGGGCACCCATCTTTGGATCACCGCCCGCATGCTGCACGTGTACGCGGTGGCGGCAAACATGGGCCGTCCCGGCGCGTATGCCCTGGTTGAACACGGCATCAATGCCCTGAACGGTCCGCTGCGCGACAAGCAGCACGGCGGCTGGTACGCCTGCGTAAACGATGAAGGCGTGATTGATGCCTCCAAGCAGGGCTATCAGCACTTCTTCGTCCTGCTGGGCGCGGCGAGCGCCGTCACCACCGGCCACCCGCAGGCACGCAAGCTGCTGGACGATGCCATCGAGGTGATTGAGCGCTACTTCTGGAGCGAACAGGAGCAAATGTGCCTTGAGTCCTGGGATGAAGCCTTCAGCAAAACGGAAGATTACCGCGGCGGTAACGCCAACATGCACGCCGTGGAAGCCTTCCTGATTGTCTATGACGTGACCCACGACCGGAAATGGCTCGACCGCGCCCTGCGCATCGCCTCGGTGATTATTCACGACGTGGCGCGCAAAGGTGAGTATCGCGTTAACGAGCATTTCGACACCGACTGGAACCCGATCCGCGATTACAACATCGATAACCCTGCTCACCGCTTCCGCGCCTACGGCGGCACGCCGGGGCACTGGATTGAGTGGGGCCGCCTGATGCTGCATCTGCGCGCCGCGCTGGAAGCGCGCTTTGAAACCCCGCCGGAGTGGCTGCTGGAAGATGCAAAAGGCCTGTTCCACGCCACCATCCGCGACGCCTGGGCACCCGACGGCGCCGACGGGTTTGTCTACTCCGTGGGCTGGGACGGCAAGCCTATCGTGCGGGAACGCGTGCGCTGGCCAATCGTCGAGGCGATGGGCACGGCCTATGCCCTCTATACCGTGACCGGCGAGGCGCAGTACGAAGCCTGGTATCAGAAGTGGTGGGATTACTGCATCAAGTACCTGATGGATTACGAAAACGGTTCCTGGTGGCAGGAGCTGGACACCAATAACGAAGTGACCACCAAAGTCTGGGACGGCAAGCAGGATATTTACCATCTGCTGCACTGCCTGGTGATCCCCCGCCTGCCGCTGGCGCCGGGCTTAGCGCCTGCCGTCGCCGCCGGATTGCTGGATAGCCAGGCCAAATAATAAAGACGGAGTTTTTATGCGTACCCTACACAATATTGACCTGAAAAATAACGAACGTGGCTTCACCCTGCGCTGGCAGGATCGCCTGATTTTATCCCACTCCGAAGAAGCGCCTTGCCTGTGGATCGGAGCAGGCGAAGCCGATATCGAGATGTTTCGCGGCAATTTCAGCATTAAAGACAAGCTCAACGAAAAGATTGCCCTGACGGACGCGACCGTCTCGCAGCAAAGCGCGGGCTGGGCCATCCGCTTTACACGCGGCGATGCGGTAAGCGCGACCCTGCTGGTGGGCGTGGATGCGGAAGGCCGTCTGGAGCTGAAGCTGAAAAATGATGCCGCCAGCCATAACCGCATCTGGCTGCGGCTGGCGGCGCAGCCGGAAGATCATATCTACGGCTGCGGCGAGCAGTTCTCGTACTTCGATCTGCGCGGCAAGCCGTTCCCGCTGTGGACCAGCGAGCAGGGCGTGGGCCGCAACAAGCAGACCTACGTCACCTGGCAGGCCGACTGCAAAGAGAACGCGGGCGGCGATTACTACTGGACCTTCTTTCCGCAGCCTACCTTCGTGAGCACCCAGAAGTACTACTGCCACGTGGATAACAGCTGCTACATGAACTTTGACTTCAGCGCGCCGGATTTCCACGAGCTGGCGTTCTGGGAAGATAACGCCACGCTGCGCTTCGAATGTGCACAAACCTACGTCGATCTGCTGGAAAAACTGACCGGCCTGCTGGGACGTCAGCCTGAGCTGCCGGACTGGGTGTACGACGGCGTGACGCTGGGCATACAGGGCGGCACCGAGGTGTGCCAGCAGAAGCTCGACGCCATGCGCGAGGGCGGCGTGAAGGTAAACGGCATCTGGGCGCAGGACTGGTCCGGCATCCGCATGACCTCCTTCGGCAAACGCGTGATGTGGAACTGGAAGTGGAACAGCGAACTCTATCCGCAGCTTGATGAACGGATTGCGAAGTGGAAACAGGAAGGGGTGCAGTTCCTCTCCTATATCAACCCGTACGTCGCCAGTGATAAAGATCTCTGCGAAGAGGCGGCGAAACGCGGCTATCTGACCAAAAACGCCAACGGTGAGGACTACCACGTTGAATTCGGCGAGTTCTACGCGGGCGTTATCGACCTGACCAACCCGGAAGCCTACGGCTGGTACAAAGAGGTCATTAAAAAGAACCTGATCGAACTGGGCTGCGGCGGCTGGATGGCCGATTTCGGGGAATATTTGCCGACCGATACCTTCCTGCACAACGGCGTGAGCGCGGAGATCATGCATAACGCCTGGCCTGCCCTGTGGGCGAAATGTAACTACGAGGCGCTTCAGGAGACCGGCAAACTCGGCGAGATCCTGTTCTTCATGCGCGCGGGCTACACCGGCAGCCAGAAGCACTCGGTGATGATGTGGGCGGGGGATCAGAACGTCGACTGGAGCCTGGATGACGGCCTGGCGTCCGTCATCCCTGCGGCGCTGTCGCTGGCGATGACCGGGCACGGCCTGCACCACAGCGACATCGGCGGCTATACCACCCTGTTCGAGATGAAGCGCAGCAAGGAGCTGCTGCTGCGCTGGTGCGACTTCAGCGCCTTTACGCCGATGATGCGTACCCACGAGGGCAACCGCCCTGGCGACAACTGGCAGTTCGACGGCGATGCGGAAACCATCGCGCACTTCGCGCGCATGACCACCGTGTTCACCACCCTGAAGCCGTACATCAAAGCTGCGGTTGCGCAGAACGCGAAAAGCGGCCTGCCGGTGATGCGTCCGCTGTTCCTGCACTATGAGGACGACGCGCGCGCCTACACGCTGAAATACCAGTACCTGTTTGGCCGCGATCTGCTGGTGGCACCGGTTCATGAAGAGGGCCGCCGGGACTGGTCGCTCTATCTGCCGCAGGACAGCTGGGTCAATGCGTGGACAGGGGACATCTGCCAGGGCGGTGACGTGACCGTTGATGCCCCGATCGGCAAGCCGCCGGTCTTCTATCGCCAGCACAGCGAATGGGCAGATTTGTTTAGCACCTTACGTGATATCTGATAAGGCTCGCCCGCAGGGAAACCTGCGGGCAGACGGAGAACAATAATGAGTCAACATACTTCCGATCCGGCAACCCTACGCCTGCCGTTTAAAGAAAAACTCGCCTACGGGATGGGCGATCTCGGCTCTAACATCCTGCTGGATATCGGCACGCTCTATTTGCTGAAGTTTTACACCGACGTGCTGGGGCTGCCCGGCACCTACGGCGGGATTATCTTCCTGATTGCGAAGTTTTTTACCGCCTTCACCGATATGGGCACCGGTATCATGCTCGACTCCCGACGCAAGATTGGCCCGAAAGGGAAATTCCGCCCGTTCGTGCTGTATGCCGCCTTCCCGGTGACCTTACTGGCAATTGCCAACTTCGTCGGTACGCCATTTGAGATGACCGGCAAAACGGTGATAGCAACGGTGCTGTTCATGCTGTACGGCCTGTTCTTCAGCATGATGAACTGCTCTTACGGCGCGATGGTGCCCGCCATCACCAAAAACCCGGACGAGCGCGCCTCGCTGGCGGCCTGGCGTCAGGGCGGCGCCACGCTCGGCCTGCTGCTCTGTACGGTGGGCTTTGTCCCGGTGATGAACCTGATTGAGGGTAACGACCAGCTTGGCTACATCTTTGCCGCCACTCTCTTCTCGCTGTTCGGGCTGTTCTTTATGTGGTGGTGCTATAAGGGCGTTACCGAGCGTTACGTCGAGACGCAGCCTGCTAATCCAGCGCAAAAGCCGGGGCTGCTGCAGTCGTTTCGCGCCATTGCCGGGAACCGTCCGCTGTTTATCCTGTGTATCGCGAACCTGTGCACGCTGGGCGCGTTTAACGTTAAGCTCGCCATTCAGGTCTACTACACGCAGTACGTGCTGAAAGACCCGATCCTGCTGTCGTACATGGGCTTCTTCAGCATGGGCTGTATTTTTATCGGCGTCTTTATGATGCCCGGCGCGGTGCGGCGCTTCGGCAAGAAAAAGGTCTACATCAGCGGGCTGATGATTTGGGTGGCGGGCGATCTGCTCAACTACTTCTTCGGCGGCGGCTCGGTGAGCTTTGTGGCGTTCTCCTGCCTGGCGTTCTTCGGCTCCGCGTTCGTGAACAGCCTGAACTGGGCGCTGGTGTCCGATACCGTGGAATACGGCGAGTGGCGCACCGGCGTACGCTCCGAGGGGACGGTCTATACCGGCTTTACCTTCTTCCGTAAGGTCTCGCAGGCGCTGGCGGGCTTCTTCCCGGGGATCATGCTCACGCAGATCGGCTATGTGCCCAACGTGGTGCAGTCCGCCGGGACGGTTGAAGGGCTGCGGCAGCTGATATTTATCTATCCGAGCCTGCTGGCGGTCATCACCATCGTGGCGATGGGCTGCTTCTACAACCTCAACGAGAAGATGTATGTGCGCATCGTGGAAGAGATCGAACTGCGCAAACGTACGGCATAAATGACGTGATAGAGCGCCCTGCGGGGCGCTCTGAGGATCGACCATGACACACAATACTGATCCGTTAACCCTGAAATTGAGCCCGCGAGAGAAGTGCGCCTACGGGATGGGCGATTTTGGCTCGAACCTGATGCTGTGTATTGGCACGCTGTACCTGCTGAAGTTTTATACCGATGAACTGGGGATGCCCGCGTTCTACGGCGGCATTATTTTCCTGGTGGCGAAGTTTTTTACCGCGTTCACCGACATGCTGACCGGGGTGCTGCTGGATTCCCGGCGTAACATTGGCCCGAGGGGGAAGTTCCGGCCATTCATACTTTACGCCTCCGTCCCGGTGGCGCTGGTCGCGACGGCGCAGTTTATGGCCAACGACTTTAGCCTGACGGTCAAAACGGCCATCGCCACCGTGCTCTTCATGATGTTTGGGCTCTGCTACAGCCTGATGAACTGCGCCTACGGTGCGATGGTCCCTGCCATCACCAAAAACCCGAACGAGCGCGCGCAGCTGGCGGCGTGGCGACAGGGCGGCGCCACGGTGGGGCTGTTGCTCTGCACCGTCGGCTTTATGCCCATTCAGGCGCTGTTCGTCCACCAGCCCTCCCTCGGCTATCTGGTGGCTGCGCTGGTGTTCGCCACCGGCGGCCTGTTCTGCATGTGGTGGTGCTACAGCGGGGTGAAAGAGCGCTATGTCGAGATAACGCCCGATCACCATAAGCCCGGCATTCTGAAATCGTTCTGCGCGATTTTTCGCAATCCGCCGCTGCTGGTGCTGTGCATTGCCAACCTGTGTACTCTCGCCGCGTTCAACATCAAGCTGGCGATTCAGGTCTATTACACCCAGTACGTGCTGAACGATCTGCATCTGCTGTCGTGGATGGGCTTTTTCAGCATGGGCTGCATTCTGATTGGCGTGTTTCTGGTGCCCGGCGCGGTGAAGCGCTTTGGCAAGAAGCCCGTCTATCTGGGCGGGCTGGCGCTGTGGGCGGTGGGCGACGTGCTGAACTTCTTCTGGGGAACCAGCTCCCTGCTGTTCGTGCTGTTTTCCTGCATGGCCTTTTTCGGCACCGCGTTTGTGAACAGCCTGAACTGGGCGCTGGTGCCGGATACCGTTGATTACGGCGAGTGGAAAACCGGCATCCGCGCCGAGGGATCGGTTTACACCGGCTACACCTTCTCGCGCAAAATCTCTGCCGCTCTCGCCGGCTTCCTGCCCGGCATCATGCTGACCCAGATCGGCTACGTTCCTCATGCGGTGCAGAGCGCGGGCACGCTGCTGGGTTTGCGTCAGCTTATTTTCCTCTGGCCGTGCGGCCTGGCAATCGTCGCCGCCGTGACCATGGGGCTGTTTTATAAACTCAACGAAGCGCGCTTCGCCTTTATTATCGAGGAGATTGGAAAACGGAAAAAACAGTCAGCGAATACCCCTGAGATAACACCCAACAATAAAGCGTCAGCAGTCACTTTATAACAATAAATTCGGCCCGTATTTCCTTCCTGTTCATCAGGAGGGAGGCCTTTCTGTACCTGATACATGGACAAATTATGAAAAGAATCATCACTGTACTGATCGTGTCGTCTGTGTCCTGCCCGGTATTCGCCGGGGCATATGTTGAAACCCGCGAAGCCTACAATACGGCCTCTGAGCTGCACGAAGTGATCCTGCGTGCCGGCTATAACTTCGATATGGGCGCGGGATTGATGTTCACCAACGCCTACAACGTGGGGAGGTGGGATGAGCTCAAGCACAGCTATAACGAAATAGAGGGGTGGTATCCGCTCTTTAAACCGACGGACAAACTCACCTTCCAGCCGGGCGGGTTGATCAACGACAGCAGCGCCGGTTCGGGTGGCGCGGTTTATTTAGATACCAACTATAAATTCACGGACGGGTTTAATCTGACGTTCCGCTATCGCTATAACCATAACAATTACGATACGCCGGACTATAACGGGCAGATGGATAAGAACGACACGCACGAATTTGCCAACTACTGGAATTTCAAGGTGACGGATGCGTTTTTCTACACCTTTGAGCCGCATTTTTTCCAGCGGATAAATGATTACCACAGCAAAAATGGCAAAGACCATCACTGGGAAATTACCAACAAGTTCAGCTATAAGATCGACAGAAACTGGCTGCCGTACCTCGAACTCCAGTGGCTGGACAGATGGAATGATTACAACCGCGAGCAGTACAGGATCCGCCTGGGGTTACGTTATTCGTTCTAATAAAAAAGCCGCTGATTTCTCAGCGGCTTTTTTTACTACGGATTGACCGTATTAGTCTTCTTTCGCACCGCGCATAGCACGTTTACGATCGTTCTCGGTCAGGTGACGTTTACGGATACGAATTGACTGTGGAGTCACTTCTACCAGTTCGTCATCATCAATGAACTCCAGAGCTTGCTCCAGGGTCATCTTGATCGGCGGAACCAGAACCGTTGCTTCGTCAGTACCGGACGCACGCATGTTGGTCAGCTTCTTACCGGTCAGGCAGTTTACCGTCAGGTCGTTAGAACGGCTGTGAATACCGATGATCTGGCCTTCGTAAACTTCAGCACCGTGACCCAGGAACAGCTTACCGCGATCCTGCAGACCGAACAGCGCAAACGCAACCGCTTTACCCTGACCGTTGGAGATCAGTACGCCGTTGTTACGCTGGCCCACTTCGCCCGGACGAACGTCGTCGTAGTGGCTGAAGGTGGAGTACAGCAGGCCGGTACCGGAGGTCATGGTCATGAACTCAGAACGGAAGCCGATCAGGCCACGGCTTGGGATCACGTAGTCGAGACGTACGCGGCCTTTGCCGTCTGGATTCATGTTTTTCAGGTCGCCTTTACGCTCGCCCAGTGCCTGCATCACAGAACCCTGGTGCTGCTCTTCTACGTCCAGCGTTACGTTTTCGAACGGCTCTTGTTTACGGCCATCGATTTCGCGGAAGATTACTTTCGGACGGGAAACCGCCATCTCGAAACCTTCACGACGCATGTTTTCGATCAGAACAGACAGGTGCAGCTCACCACGACCGGAAACGCGGAATGCATCAGCGTCTTCGGTTTCTTCAACGCGCAGCGCAACGTTGTGCACCAGCTCTTTGTTCAGACGGTCAAGGATCTGACGAGAGGTAACGAACTTACCTTCTTTACCACAGAACGGAGAGGTGTTGACGTTGAAGAACATGGATACGGTTGGTTCATCAACGGACAGGGCTGGCAGCGCTTCGACGTTCTGCGGATCGCAGATGGTGTCGGAGATGTTCAGTTCACCCAGACC
This sequence comes from Enterobacter sp. 04-C-12-SI-ECC, assembly GCF_047530715.1. Taxonomy (NCBI): domain Bacteria; kingdom Pseudomonadati; phylum Pseudomonadota; class Gammaproteobacteria; order Enterobacterales; family Enterobacteriaceae; genus Enterobacter; species Enterobacter sp. 04-C-12-SI-ECC. Next base: position 16,647 of record NZ_JBLKDI010000019.1, on the reverse strand, counting down.
GGTGATCGCGATGATGTCGCCCGCTTCAGCGATGTCGCTCTCGATACGCTCAAGACCCAGGTGAGTCAGGACTTTACCGACTTTACCGTTACGGGTTTTGCCTTCGCTATCGATGATAGTGACCTGCTGGTTAGGCTTCACTTTACCGCGCTTGATACGGCCAATGCCGATTACGCCAACGTAGTTGTTGTAGTCGAGCTGGGAGATCTGCATCTGCAGGGTGCCTTCCAGGTCAACGTTTGGCGCAGGAACACGGTCAACAATCGCCTGATACAGCGGGGTCATGTCTTCAGCCATGTCTTCGTGGTCCAGACCTGCGATACCGTTCAGCGCAGAGGCGTAAACGATAGGGAAGTCCAGCTGCTCGTCGGTCGCGTCGAGGTTAACGAACAGGTCGAAGACCTGGTCAACAACCCAGTCAGGACGCGCGCCAGGGCGGTCAACTTTGTTGATAACAACGATTGGCTTCAGACCATGGGCAAAAGCTTTTTTGGTCACGAAGCGCGTCTGTGGCATTGGGCCATCCATTGCGTCAACGACCAGCAGAACGGAGTCTACCATGGACATTACACGTTCAACTTCACCACCGAAGTCGGCGTGCCCTGGGGTATCAACGATGTTGATACGGTAGTCATTCCATTTAATCGCGGTGTTTTTCGCGAGGATGGTAATCCCACGCTCTTTCTCCAAATCGTTGGAGTCCATCACGCGTTCTTGGGTTTCGGCACGCGCATCAAACGTACCGGATTGCTGCAGCAGCTTATCAACCAGGGTAGTTTTACCATGGTCAACGTGCGCGATGATGGCGATGTTACGCAAATTTTCGATCACAACTTTGCCTCAGGCATTTAGAAATAGCGCGTTATTGTACACGGATTAATCGCACTACAAAACAGGATCACAAACATCCCCCGCAAACAAGTATTGCAGAGATGCTTTGTGATCGCTTTCACGGAGCGGTAAAAGGGCACTTTAACGTAAATTGCACCAATATGGTGCTTAATGTTCACATTGAAGCACTATACTGGTGCAACAAATCCATCATGGTGCAGCCCTTTTGCACTATGGTGCGCATGATAACGCCTTTTTGGGGTGTTTTAAAAGTTGGCACAGATTTCGCTTTATAAAAAATACATGGCAACAGCCAGTACCAACAGAAATTGAAGACCTCGTTACCACGACGACAATGACCAATCTGGAGAGTTAAGTATGTCCGCTGAACACGTTTTGACGATGCTGAACGAACATGAAGTGAAGTTTGTTGATCTGCGCTTCACCGATACCAAAGGTAAAGAACAGCACGTCACAATCCCTGCTCATCAGGTGAACGCCGAATTCTTTGAAGAAGGCAAAATGTTTGACGGCTCCTCCATTGGTGGCTGGAAAGGCATTAACGAATCCGACATGGTTCTGATGCCAGACGCAACCACAGCGGTCATTGATCCGTTCTTCGAAGAACCAACTCTGATCATTCGCTGCGACATCCTCGAGCCAGGCACGCTGCAGGGCTACGACCGCGACCCACGTTCTATCGCTAAACGCGCTGAAGAGTACCTGCGTTCCACCGGCATCGCGGACACCGTTCTGTTCGGGCCAGAGCCAGAGTTCTTCCTGTTCGACGACATCCGCTTCGGTGCCTCTATTTCTGGCTCCCACGTGGCTATCGACGACATCGAAGGCGCATGGAACTCTTCCACCAAATACGAAGGTGGTAACAAAGGTCACCGTCCTGGTGTGAAAGGCGGTTACTTCCCGGTTCCTCCGGTCGACTCTGCGCAGGACATCCGTTCCACCATGTGTCTGGTGATGGAAGAGATGGGCCTGGTTGTTGAAGCGCACCACCACGAAGTGGCGACTGCGGGTCAGAACGAAGTGGCAACCCGCTTCAACACCATGACCAAAAAAGCGGACGAAATTCAGATCTACAAATACGTTGTGCACAACGTTGCGCACCGTTTCGGTAAAACCGCGACCTTCATGCCAAAACCAATGTTTGGCGACAACGGTTCCGGTATGCACTGCCACATGTCTCTGTCCAAGAACGGTACCAACCTGTTCTCTGGCGACAAATATGCCGGTCTGTCCGAGCAGGCGCTGTATTACATCGGTGGTGTTATCAAACACGCTAAAGCGATCAACGCCCTGGCGAATCCAACCACTAACTCCTACAAGCGTCTGGTCCCGGGCTACGAAGCGCCAGTTATGCTGGCCTACTCTGCGCGTAACCGTTCTGCTTCCATCCGTATCCCGGTGGTGGCGTCGCCAAAAGCGCGTCGTATCGAAGTGCGCTTCCCGGACCCAGCGGCTAACCCATACCTGTGCTTCGCAGCGCTGCTGATGGCCGGTCTGGACGGTATCAAGAACAAGATCCACCCAGGCGAAGCGATGGACAAAAACCTGTACGACCTGCCGCCAGAAGAAGCGAAAGAGATCCCACAGGTTGCTGGCTCTCTGGAAGAAGCCCTGCAGGCGCTGGATGCAGACCGCGAGTTCCTGACTGCGGGTGGCGTATTCACTGACGACGCTATCGATGCTTACATCGCCCTGCGTACTGAAGAGAACGACCGCGTGCGTATGACTCCGCATCCGGTTGAGTTCGAACTGTACTACAGCGTTTAATTTAGTTGTTTTACCCGGCGTCAAAAGCGCCGGGGGTAGTTGCCGTGGAAACTTTTAGCCCATCTCCGGATGGGCTTTTTTCTCCACCAACAACCTGATCTCACGCGCTTTTTACGCCGAAACCGCTATACTGCACTAAAACAGTGCAACGACTCCAGGAGACTGCTGAATGGCAACTGGCACGCTGCCCGATGCTGGGCAGATCCTCAATTCTTTGATTAACAGCATCCTGCTGGTCGACGACGAACTGGCCGTCCATTACGCCAACCCGGCGGCGCAACAGCTGCTCGCCCAGAGTTCACGCAAACTGTTTGGCACCCCGCTTCCTGAGTTGTTGAGCTATTTCTCGCTGAATATTGGCCTGATGCAGGAAAGTTTGCAGGCCGGTCAGGGGTTCACCGATAACGAAGTCACGCTGGTGATCGACGGGCGCTCACATATTCTTTCCCTTACCGCGCAACGTTTGCCGGAAGGACTGATCCTGCTGGAAATGGCGCCGATGGATAATCAGCGTCGCCTGAGCCAGGAGCAGCTTCAGCATGCGCAGCAAATTGCCGCCCGTGACCTGGTGCGAGGTCTGGCGCATGAAATCAAAAACCCGCTGGGTGGGTTACGCGGCGCGGCGCAGCTTCTGACCAAAGCCCTGCCCGACCCTGCGCTGGCGGAGTATACCAACGTCATCATTGAGCAGGCGGACCGCCTGCGTAACCTGGTCGATCGCCTGCTCGGGCCGCAGCAGCCGGGTATGCACGTTTCAGAAAGTATTCATAAAGTCGCTGAACGGGTGGTGAAGCTCGTCTCCATGGAGCTGCCGGAGAACGTCACGCTGGTGCGTGATTACGACCCAAGCCTGCCGGAACTGGCGCATGACCCGGACCAGATTGAGCAGGTTCTGCTGAATATTGTGCGCAATGCCCTGCAGGCGCTGGGGCCGGAAGGCGGCGAGATTATTTTACGCACCCGCACCGCCTTCCAGCTCACGCTGCACGGCGTGCGCTATCGTCTGGCGGCACGCATCGACGTTGAGGATAACGGGCCTGGCATTCCTTCTCATCTGCAGGACACCCTGTTCTACCCAATGGTAAGCGGGCGCGAAGGCGGTACGGGACTGGGCTTATCTATCGCCCGCAGCTTGATCGATCAGCACTCCGGAAAAATTGAATTTACCAGTTGGCCGGGACATACCGAGTTTTCGGTTTTCCTGCCGATTAAAAAATAAAGGTGACGTTTATGCAACGAGGGATAGTCTGGGTAGTCGATGACGATAGCTCCATCCGTTGGGTGCTTGAACGCGCGCTCACAGGGGCAGGTTTAAGCTGCACGACGTATGAGAGCGGCAGCGAGGTGCTCGACGCACTCACCACCAAAACGCCGGACGTTCTGCTGTCGGATATTCGCATGCCGGGCATGGACGGGCTGGCGCTGTTAAAGCAGATCAAACAGCGCCATCCTATGCTTCCGGTCATCATAATGACGGCTCATTCCGACCTGGATGCCGCGGTGAGCGCCTATCAGCAAGGGGCGTTCGATTACCTGCCCAAACCGTTTGATATCGACGAAGCGGTGGCGCTGGTTGAGCGCGCGATTAGCCACTACCAGGAGCAACAACAGCCGCGCCACGCACCCGATTTTGGGCCAACCACTGACATCATCGGCGAAGCGCCGGCGATGCAGGACGTGTTTCGCATTATTGGCCGTCTGTCCCGCTCGTCCATCAGCGTGTTGATTAACGGGGAATCGGGTACAGGTAAAGAGCTGGTGGCGCATGCGTTACATCGCCACAGCCCGCGGGCAAAAGCGCCGTTTATCGCCCTGAACATGGCGGCGATCCCGAAGGATTTGATTGAGTCCGAGCTGTTCGGCCACGAAAAAGGGGCGTTTACCGGCGCGAATACCATTCGCCAGGGGCGCTTTGAGCAGGCTGACGGCGGCACGCTGTTCCTGGACGAGATCGGCGATATGCCGCTGGACGTTCAAACTCGCCTGCTGCGCGTGCTGGCCGACGGGCAGTTTTACCGCGTGGGCGGCTATGCGCCGGTGAAGGTGGACGTGCGTATTATCGCCGCGACGCACCAGAACCTGGAGCTGCGCGTGCAGGAGGGCAAATTCCGTGAGGATTTATTCCATCGCCTGAACGTGATCCGCGTCCACCTGCCGCCGCTGCGCGAGCGTCGGGAAGATATCCCGCGCCTGGCGCGTCATTTCCTGCAGGTGGCGGCCCGCGAGCTGGGCGTGGAAGCCAAGCAGCTTCATCCTGAAACCGATGCCGCCCTCACCCGTCTGGCGTGGCCGGGCAACGTACGCCAACTGGAAAACACCTGCCGCTGGCTGACCGTGATGGCCGCCGGACAGGAAGTGTTAATTCAGGATCTCCCTGCCGAACTGTTTGAGGCCACCGCGCCCGAAAGCAGCACCGGGCACGCGCTGCCGGACAGCTGGGCAACGCTGCTGGCGCAGTGGGCCGACCGCGCGCTGCGTTCCGGTCATCAAAACCTGCTGTCTGAGGCTCAGCCAGAGATGGAGCGTACGCTATTGACCACCGCGCTTCGTCATACGCAGGGCCATAAGCAAGAAGCCGCGCGCCTGCTGGGATGGGGACGTAATACCCTGACGCGCAAGCTGAAAGAGCTGGGAATGGAGTGATCGTACGCCGCTGTGTAAAGGTTATTAATTGAGCGCAAATTGCCGTTATTTTGCGCTTTACTGTTCCGATGAGTTTTGTATGATCGTGCCCGGAAATTGGGGGAACCATCATGCTGGAATCATTAGTGACTTTACTGTCGAGCGGAGCAGCTGAAAGCCACACGCCACAAACTGCCGTTGCTGCAGTATTATGTGCGGCGCTGGTTGGGCTGTTTAGCTAGCAGGTTGAAATGTAAAAGCCGGGTAGCGGCTTCGCCTTACCCGGCTTTGCGCCTTAAATCACCCGTGAAAACTGCTGCATACGCGCCTTCTGGCGCAGATACGCGTCAAAGCACATGCAGATATTACGGATCAACAGACGCCCTTTCGGCGTGACCTCAATCGCACTCTCCGACACATCCACCAGCCCGTCTTTCGCCAGCGGCGCCAGCAGCTTCAGGTCTTCCGCGAAATACTCGCTGAAGTTCAGTTCCCACTGCGCTTCCACCTCGCTAAAGTCGAGACGGAAGTTGCAGATAAGCGCCTTAATCACATCACGACGAATGCAGTCGTCACGGGTCAGCGCGATGCCGCGCCATAGCGCGTTGCCGGTTGCATCAACCTGCTGGTAATAGAGCTTCAGCTCCTTCTGGTTCTGCGCGTAGCAGTCACCGATCATGCTGATGGCGGAGACACCCATGCCGAGCAGATCGGTATCGCCCTGTGTGGTATAACCCTGGAAGTTACGGTGCAGTACGCCTTCGCGCTGGGCAATCGCCAGCTCGTCATCCGGACGGGCAAAGTGATCCATCCCGATAAATTGATAGCCGCTCTCCGTCAGAGAGGTGATAGTTTCCTGCAGGATATCCAGCTTCTGCTGGGCAGAAGGCAGATCGGCATCTTTGATTTTGCGCTGGGCGGCGAATAGCGTCGGCAGGTGCGCGTAGTTAAAGACGCTCAGGCGGTCCGGGCTAAGTTCAGCCACGCGCTTCAGCGTGAAGGCGAAGCTCTCCGGCGTCTGCTTTGGCAGGCCGTAAATCAGGTCGATGTTGGTCGAGGTAAAGCCGATGTCACGCGCGTGGTTGAGTAAGGCGAAGATAAATTCCTCGTCCTGCTCGCGGTTGACCAGACGCTGTACCTCTTTATTGAAATCCTGCACGCCCATGCTCAGACGATTAAAGCCTTCGGCGCGTAAGTGATCCAAGACATCCAGCTCAATTTCACGCGGATCGACTTCGATCGAGATTTCAGCGTCGTCGTTAAAATTGAAATTTCCGCGCAGCAGCGTCATCAGGCGGCTTATCTGCGCTTTGTTCAGATAGGTTGGCGTACCGCCGCCCCAGTGAAGCTGGCTGACGTGACGGCCTTTAAACAGCGGCGCGCGGTGCACAATTTCCTGTTCGAGCGCATCGAGGTATTGGTCGGCTTTATCATGCTGACGGGTCACGATTTTATTGCAGCCGCAGAAGTAGCAGAGCTTGTGGCAGAACGGAATATGGACGTAGAGCGACAGCGGACGCTCTGGATAGCGCGCGACGGCCTGCTGAAAATCCCCCTCGCCGAAGGCATCGGAGAACTCCAGCGCGGTGGGGTATGAGGTATAACGCGGCCCGGAATAGTTATACTTCTGGATTAGGGCCAAATCCCAGTCGATAGTTGGTGCTGACATGCTCACTCCTTCCGTTGGTGTCGCGTTCGTATACGGCGGCCCGTTCTGGCCCCATCGCGGGCCATCATTCGGGTGCGCAGCCACTTCTGTCGCCGCGACAACCGCCGTAGTTTAACGAATAACCACACCAGATAACATATAACCGGAAGGGTTATAAGCAGGACTATCGTGCCTGCCGGGTGCAAATGTTAGTTTCCACCTTTCAGAAGACGCATCATATCTTCCTGCTTTTCTTCTTCCTCTTCGTCGTCTTCGTCATCGTAAGACAGACCCAGCTTCTGCATTAGCTCATCAATGCGGTCCAGTTTGGCATCTACCCATGACTGCTCTTCGGCGGTCAGGGTTTCACCCTCTTCAAGACGTTCCAGCAGCGCGTCCAGGCGCTCATCGTTCTCCAGCATATCCAGCTCAGCCTGCGGTGAAAGCATAGGTTTCTCGCTCTTTGGTTTGTGCTGCTTAGTGACCGGGGTGTCTGTCACGCCCAGTGGAATGGGAGTTTTACTGCCGATACGAGGGTCTTTCTGCTGTTTGCCTTTTGCAGAGGCGCCCGCTGCACCACCGCCGTTGGCACGGCTACCCGCAGCATGACCGCGATGTTTTTTGTCGCGTTTGCGGTCGCGCGCTTCCTGGTTCAGTTCTTCGCGCGTTTTGCGGCGTGCTTTTGCAGGGCGTTTCGCGCCCGCAGCGGAGGTTGGTTTTTTCATGATGTTTTATCTTAAAGTCGTTTTCTTCAGTATAGAATTGCGGCGAAATCTAGCAGAAAGCAAGCAAAGAAAAAAGGCGACAGAGCAATCTGTCGCCTTTTTTCCTGACTCACAACCCTTAACGGGTCAGACATTCCATGTTTACCAACAACACACCCTGTTTATCCTTTGGCTGATACCGTCCGTGTATGGTTCCATTTCCTGTTAAAACGCCTCCAGGCGCTGGTCGTCCTGACTATCCTGCGTCTTCGCCTCCTGGCGCTCCTGACCCTAATCCTTAAGTTGAATTCCTGTTGGCTTCCTCGCCCTGACGCATACTTTACCTTGTTCCGTTAAACTAACAAGCGACGAAACGGTACAAATACGGATTTTCAGATAATTACCTGGAAATAAGATTATGATTTAAAACAGTTTGCATTTTTTGACGCCTGCGAATTCTCTGAAATCTCCCATAGCAACATTAGCCGATCTCTTACAGCCGTTTGGGCATTCGCCTGCAAGCCTCGTGCAATCAGAAAAGCCTTTTGCCCGCATTCGGGTATAATCCCTCCAGATTACGATTTTTGGAGACGACCACGTGACTACCTGGAACTACCAACAGACGCATTTTGTCACCAGTGCGCCCGATATTCGCCACCTGCCTTCTGATACCGGTATTGAAGTGGCATTTGCTGGCCGCTCCAATGCGGGGAAATCCAGCGCCCTGAATACGCTGACCAATCAGAAGAACCTGGCGCGTACCTCAAAAACACCTGGCCGTACCCAGCTGATTAACCTCTTTGAAGTGGCTGAAGGCAAACGCCTCGTAGACTTGCCGGGATACGGTTATGCGCAGGTGCCTGAAGAGATGAAGATCAAGTGGCAGCGTGCGCTGGGCGAATACCTGGAAAAACGCATGTGCCTGAAAGGTCTGGTGGTGCTGATGGATATTCGTCACCCGCTAAAAGATCTCGATCAGCAGATGATCGACTGGGCCGTAGCAAGCGATATTGCCGTGCTGGTGCTGCTGACGAAAGCCGACAAGCTGGCAAGCGGCGCGCGTAAAGCGCAGGTGAATATGGTTCGCGAAGCGGTACTGGCCTTCAATGGCGATGTACAGGTTGAGCCTTTCTCTTCGCTGAAAAAACAGGGCGTGGACAAGCTGCGTCAGAAGCTCGACAGCTGGTTTAACGAGCTGGAACCCGCGACGGAAGCGGAAGAAGAGTAATACCGAGCGCGGCGATGTCCGCGCTTTTTTTTGCCCGAACTTTTCTTTGCCGCAATAAAAAACGCCCCAGTCATTACTGACTGGGGCGGCTAAAATATTCAGCCAAATCCGATTACGTGAAGTAAAAGGTCTGAAAGATAGAACATCTTACCTCTGTACCCTACGTCGATAACTCTACCCCTTTTTGTGCTGCAGAAAAAGCACTTTTTGTAGTTTTTTTTCATTCTTTACATAGGGAATTCTAATGATCGTCACAAAACGCGCTTTCTTATGTTGCAAAATTACATAAACAGCGCGTTATGCGAAGAACCTTTAGTGAGCTTGATCCCAGTTTTCACCACTTCCCACTTCCACCAGCAACGGCACGTCTAGCGTCATGCTGCTTTCCATGAGTTCGTGGATCTTTTTCGACACAATATCGAGATCGTCTTTGTGCACTTCAAACACCAGTTCATCGTGTACCTGCATGATCATTTTCACGCGCGGCTTCTCTTTCTCCAGCCAGGCATCAACAGCGATCATTGCGCGCTTGATGATGTCCGCTGCGGTACCCTGCATCGGGGCGTTGATCGCCGCACGCTCTGCGCCAGCGCGGCGCGCCGCGTTGCTGGATTTGATGTCCGGGAGATAGAGACGACGGCCATCCAGGGTTTCAACGTAACCTTTCTCTTTCGCCTGCGCGCGGGTGCGTTCCATATATTCCAGAACGCCCGGATAACGCTCGAAGTAAAGATCCATATACTTCTGCGACTCTTTGCGCGGAATGTTTAGCTGGCGTGAAAGGCCAAACGCGCTCATGCCGTAGATTAGACCGAAGTTGATCGCTTTTGCACTGCGGCGCTGTTCGTTGGTCACGTTGTCCAGCGGTAAACCAAAGACCTCCGCCGCGGTCGCCCGGTGGATGTCTTTTCCTTCCGCAAATGCCGTCAGCAGACCTTTATCGCGGGACAGGTGCGCCATAATGCGCAGTTCAATTTGCGAGTAGTCAGCCGAGACAATCAGGTAGTCATCAGGGGCTATAAAGGCCTGACGAATGCGGCGCCCTTCCTCATTACGCACCGGAATGTTCTGCAGGTTAGGATCGGTTGACGAGAGACGCCCGGTTGCCGCTACCGCCTGATGATACGACGTGTGCACACGGCCCGTTTTCGGGTTGATCATTAGCGGAAGTTTGTCCGTGTAGGTAGACTTCAGCTTTGCGAGACCACGGTACTGGAGAATCACTTTTGGCAGCGGGTAGTCCAGCGCCAGCTCTTCCAGCACCTCTTCAGAGGTTGACGGCGCGCCGCCAGGGGTTTTCTTCAGCGGCTTGATGCCCTGCTTTTCAAACAGAATGGTTTGCAGCTGCTTCGGTGAAGAGAGGTTAAACGGCTCGCCGGCAAGCTCATGCGCTTTCTGCTCGAGCTCGGTCAAACGCTGCGCGAGCTCGCCAGAGTGGTTATGCAGCACCGTTGGGTCGATCTTAACGCCATTGCGTTCGATACGGGACAGCACGGGCACCAGCGGCATTTCAATATGCTGGAATACATTCAGCGGACCTTCGTGCTTCTGCAGTTTTGGCCACATCTTCAGATGCAGTTGCAGCGTGACGTCGGCATCTTCCGCCGCGTAGCGCCCTGCCTCTTCGAGAGCAATCTGGTTAAAGGTGAGCTGATTTTTCCCTTTACCGGCAATCTCTTCAAAGGTAATGGTTTTGTGCTTGAGCCAGCGGTCAGATAAGGAATCCATATCATGGCGGCCCGCCACGCTGTCCAGAATGTAGGATTCGAGCATAGTGTCAAAGGCAATCCCGCGCAGCTCAATGCCGTAGTTCTGCAGAATGCCGCGGTCGTACTTGAGGTTTTGCCCAACCTTAAGCGCCTTTTCGTCTTCCAGAATCGGCTTCAGTAGCTCGAGCGCGCGCTCGCGGGAGATCTGCTCCGGCGCATCCAGGTAGTCGTGCGCCACGGGAACGTAGGCGGCAATACCCGGCTCTGTCGCAAAGGACAATCCCACCATATTGGCTGAAATGTTGTCGAGGCTGTCTGTTTCGGTGTCAAAGGCAAAGACCGGGGCTTTTTTCAGTTTCTCGATCCAGGCGATCAGCTGTGACTCTTCCAGAATGGTTTCGTAGTTGTCGAAGGAGAGCGCTGCGGCTTCTTCTTCCGCCTGATCTTCGGCATCAACGACAATCGTCTCTTTCGGCTTAGCAGCAGGTTTGGTCCCTTTAGCCTGCAGCCATTTACCGGCTTCTACGTCAGTGGTCCAGCGCTTGAATTCGTATTTCTTAAACAGGCTCAGCAGGTCGTCAGCGGAAGGCTGTTGCACTTCCAGCTGCTCACAGCCCAGCTCCAGCTCCACATCGGTTTTGATTGTTGCCAGCTTATAGGAGAGATAAGCCACCTCTTTGTTCTCTTCCAGCTTCCCGGCCATGGTTTTTGCGCCACGGAAGGAAAGTCCGGCGATTTTGTCTGGTTCAGCGTAGAGCGTGTCCAGACCACCCAGCCCCTGAAGCAGCGCCTGCGCGGTTTTTTCACCGACGCCAGGAACGCCAGGAATGTTATCCGAGGAGTCGCCCATCAACGCGAGGAAGTCGATAATCAGCTCTGGCGGCACGCCATACTTAGTGACTACTTCTTCTGGCCCCAGAATGGTGTTGGTCATGGTGTTGATCAGGGTAATACCTGGCGTCACCAGCTGCGCCATATCTTTATCACCGGTGCTGATCAGCACCGGACGGCCCATTTTTTCAGCTTCACGCGCCAGCGTACCGATGACGTCGTCAGCCTCCACGCCAGAGACGGCCAGCAGCGGCAGGCCCATTGCTTTCACCATGGCGTGCAGCGGCTCAATCTGCGCACGCAGATCGTCAGGCATTGGCGGACGATGGGATTTGTAATGTTCGAACAGTTCATCGCGGAAGGTTTTGCCTTTCGCATCAAAAACGACAGCCGCATGGGTGGGCTGATACTGAAGAATCAGGCTGCGCAGCATGTTCAGCACGCCGTACATCGCGCCGGTAGGTTCCCCTGCGCTATTGGTCAGAGGAGGAAACGCATGGTACGCCCGATACAGGTAAGAAGAGCCGTCGACGAGAATAAGTGGGTTTTCTGGGATCTGAACCATAATGTCCGTGCCTTTAATCAATTTATGCGTAAAGGATGCCACAGAAGGATGAAAACATCAGTTATTCAGGTTCGATACAGGAAAAGATTTTGCGATCGTGAGGATCGCTCGCAAAATTCAAACTGTGGATAAGTTTGTGAATATTTTCACTTCAAATGAAAAACAGATACTAAAAGCAGGCGCGCGTTGAGAATAAATTATTACATATCATAATGTTAACAACTAACACTGCATGAAAATAGCCTGGTGATGGCAATTTAGTCTATGTGGATATAAGTCCTGATTAGCGCACAATATTAGAGAAATCTTCTGCTTCAGGGGAAAAGCCGTCTATTGACGATATGAAAGCGCCATAATTTTGTCATTTTTCTGATAAAATCAGCCCCCTGCGCCGTATCATCGGCCGACCCATTAAAGCTAACCACCTGAAAAAGCTCATCATGTCGAGATTGCTCGCTGCATTAACATTACCGCTAAGTATCATTTTAACTATTCTGGTGACGATTGCGTGTTCTGTGCCAATCATTATCGCCGGGATCGTTAAACTGCTGCTGCCTGTGCCTGCGGTATGGCGATCCGTCTCTGCGTTTTGTAATTTCATGATGTATTGCTGGTGTGAAGGGCTGGCGATCCTGCTGTGCCTGAATCCGCATCTGAAATGGGATGTCGAAGGGCTGGAGAGCCTCAACAAAAAGAACTGGTACCTGCTGATTTGCAATCATCACAGTTGGGCGGACATCGTGGTGTTATGCGTGCTTTTTCGCAAACATATCCCGATGAACAAGTACTTCCTGAAGCAGCAGCTCGCCTGGGTGCCCTTTATCGGGCTGGCCTGCTGGGCGCTTGATATGCCGTTTATGAAACGCTATTCGCGCAGCTATCTGATTCGTCATCCGGAGCGTCGCGGTAAGGATGTGGAGACCACGCGCCGCTCCTGTGAAAAGTTTCGCGCACATCCAACGACCATCGTGAACTTTGTTGAAGGCTCACGGTTTACGGAAGATAAACGTCAACAAACACGCTCCCCTTATCAGAACCTGCTTCCGCCAAAGGCGGCGGGTATTGCGATGGCGCTTAACGTGCTGGGTGCACAGTTCGATAAACTTCTGAACGTTACGCTCTGCTATCCGGAAAATGACAGGACGCCATTTTTCGATATGCTCAGCGGCAAGCTGACGCGCATTGTTGTTCGGGTGAATTTAGTGCCGATCGATGCCGGACTGCACGGTGACTACGTTAACGATAAGAATTTCAAACGTGGTTTCCAACAGTGGCTTAATACGCTCTGGAAAGAGAAAGACGAACAGATAGACAGCATTAAATCTTCATACAAAAACGCCGGTCAGTGACCGGCGTTTTCATATCAACGAAATTACTTCTTCTCAACCAGGTATTTCACGGTATCAGCATACTGCTGTACGAAAATATCCATGCTGCTGGTGTCCATGCCCTGCATGTTCAGCTGATATTTGCCGTTAACAAACATTGCCGGAACGCCCTGAAGCTGCAGATCAGCGGCCGCTTTTTCCTGCTGAGCAACCAGAGATTTCACTACAAAGCTGTTCCACGCGGCGTCGTACTCTTCACCTTTCACACCGGCATCAACGAACACTTTGCGGATATCCGCAGTGGTCTGAACGGTCTGGGTTTTCTGTACGGCTTCGAACATTGGAGCAGTGATTTTATCTTCCACGCCCAGCGCCATCGCAACCGCCCACGCCTGAGTCAGGTCTTTACCCAACGGGCCCAGGAACTCAACGTGGTACTTGGTCATTTTGGTGCCTTCCGGCAGCTTCTTCTTCACGTTGTCAGAAACATGCAGCACTTCTTCGAATTGATAGCAGTGCGGGCAGTAGAATGAGAAGAACTCCAGTACCTGTGGCTCGCCAGCAACCGGCTTTTCCAGCGTGATAAACTGTTTACCGTCGGTAAACTGCGCAGCAGAAGCGCTAAATGCCAGAATCATACCTGCCAGCGCCAGCCAAATTTTTTTCATGATTAACTCTCTCCTGGGTGTGTCCAATTAATACATCGGCGTTAATTGCAGAGGGGGTTCCTGAAGAACCTTAACCTGCTGAGTGAATGTAGATATCTGGCTGCGCCAGTAATCTTCTCCGGTAAGCCACGGGAAATTACGAGGAAATGCGGGGTCGTCCCAACGCCTGATTAACCATGCGAGATAATAAACAAAACGCATCGCACGTAAAGGCTCAATCAGGGCAATTTCGTCTGAATTAAACGGGCTAAATTCTTCATAGGCTTCAATAATCGTTTCAAGCTGCATGCGCTGCTCGGCTTTGTCGCCATTGAGCAGCATCCACAGATCCTGAACCGCTGGTCCCATGCGCGCATCGTCGAGATCGACAAACAGCGGTCCATCGCGCCAGAGAATATTTCCGGCGTGACAATCGCCATGCAGGCGCAGAACGGAAATATCATCACGCCAGCAGGTTTTCACCGCAGCAATAAGCTTATCAGTGGCGTTGAGGAAATCATCCTTTAACGCAGCGGGGATCAGCGCAGACGTTTCGAATATCTGACGTGGTTCGGTGAGATATTCGTGAATCCCGATCGTTGGTCGGGCAGTGAACGCTGTTTTACGTCCCGTCTGATGAATGCGTCCCAGATAGCGGGCAACCCACTCCATCTGATCGATATTATCCGCTTCAAACTGGCGGCCACCCAGACTGGGAAATACGGCGTAGTAAAACCCTTCATGCGTGAGCAGCGTTTGGTTATTGAACTTTATCGGCGCGGCAATGGGGACGTCATCAACCAGCAGATCGTGAGCAAACTGGTGCTCCTCCTGAATTTGCTGTGCAGACCAACGTTCAGGGCGATAGAACTTTACGACGAAGCGCTGACGATCCTCGTCCTGAAATTGATAGACGCGGTTTTCGTAGCTGTTTAACGGAGTTAGCCCGGAATCCACACGCATACCCTGTTCAAACAGGGCATCCATAATGGTATCCGGGTGTAGTGTCTGGAAAGTAAAAGCCTGGTCGTTCATCCGATCATCCGGAAATTATACGAATGATTCAGGATATCATCTTGTAGCGATTTCGGTGGCTCCGCTTACAAGCTTTTACTCTTTAATTACGCCTCGGGCGCGCAGCAATGCAGTTTTAAAATCTTCCTCATAATCCTTCTGAATACCAGGAATAACAGCATCTTTGGCTGAGTCGCGCATTTTGAGGTGGTAGATCAGGATGTCGTCGGAAAGGTCTGCCAGATCGCCGTCAAAACCTGACTCTTTTGCCAGTTTCTGTAAGAATTGCATCAGATTCAGCTCTGGCTCTTTTTGCCAGGCTGGCTGGAGGAGTTCAATGACTTCATACAGACGTTTACATTTCATGGTGGTGCTCCTTTCATTTAGAGTGACACGTTAGCAGGGTCAATCCCACAATAAAAGAGGCGATATTCGTGAATCTTAGCCTGGAAATCACTGGGGTCGTTCTGGCAGGCGGCAGAGCTACGCGGATGGGCGGGGAAGATAAGGGGCTTCAGCTCCTGAAAGGCAAGCCCTTATGGCAGCATGTCGCTGATACGCTTGTCGATCAGGTATCGGCAATGGCGCTGAGCGCAAATCGCCATATCGATATTTACCAGCGCAGCGGGTTTCCCGTTTATCAGGATAATCTCGCAGATTTTCCGGGGCCGCTGGCCGGCATGCTTTCGGTGATGCAGCAGTCGCAGGGAGAGTGGTTTCTCTTTTGTTCGTGTGATACGCCTTTTATACCCACCTGCCTGGTGGAACGGATGGTGCAACAGCGAGGTGATTCACCCGTGGTCTGGGTGCATGACGGCGAGCGCGACCACCCAACTATCGCGCTCATTAACCGATCCCTGATTCCTGCTATGAGCGACTATCTGGCTTCCGGAGAACGAAGAGTGATGGTGTTTATGCGTAAGGTCGGCGGACATGCTGTTGATTTTAGCGACATGAAAACATCGTTCGTGAATGTAAACACAATAGAAGATTTACAGGTCATGCAGGAGAAGAGATGAACTCTGTTTTAGCCATTTCCGCCTGGAGTGGGACAGGAAAAACCACGTTGCTGAAAAAACTGATACCCGCGCTGTGCGCCCGCGGTATTCGTCC
Organism: Enterobacter sp. 04-C-12-SI-ECC; assembly: GCF_047530715.1. Classification (NCBI taxonomy): domain Bacteria; kingdom Pseudomonadati; phylum Pseudomonadota; class Gammaproteobacteria; order Enterobacterales; family Enterobacteriaceae; genus Enterobacter; species Enterobacter sp. 04-C-12-SI-ECC. The sequence goes on along the minus strand of NZ_JBLKDI010000019.1, from coordinate 619 downwards.
AGGCTTGATTAAGCATACTCACCATAATATGGATGTCGATAAGCCGGGCAAAGATAGCTATGAGCTGCGCAAAGCGGGTGCCGCGCAGACAATGGTAGCAAGCAACCAGCGTTGGGCATTGATGACAGAAACGCCGGATGAGGCACCGCTGGATCTCGCGTATCTGGTGAGCCGGATGGATCACTCCACGCTGGATCTGGTGCTGGTTGAGGGATTTAAGCATGAGGCCGTGCCTAAGATCCTGCTGTTCAGAAGCGATGCCGGGCACGATATCAGCGAGTTAACGCTGGATGAGCATGTGATTGCGGTGGCCAGCGATGTTGCTCTCGATATAGAGGTTCCGGTGCTGGATTTAAATGATGAGGATGGGATTGCTGAGTTTATTGTGAAGTGGAGTGCGGTCTGACTTGCCGGATGGCGGCTTTGCCTTACCCGGCGTACGGTTTGTGCAGCGCAGAAACGCAAAAAGGCCATCCTTTCGGATGGCCTCTTCACTTGTTTGATGCCTGGCAGTTCCCTACTCTCACATGGGGAGACCCCACACTACCATCGGCGCTACGGCGTTTCACTTCTGAGTTCGGCATGGGGTCAGGTGGGACCACCGCGCTAAAGCCGCCAG